>JAFGII010000075.1 GCA_016929695.1 Ignavibacteria bacterium | reverse complement strand
TTCATTCATTTCAGAAGTATTCAAATTTTCATCTTGATTAATATACAAAAAAAAAAAAAATAAAAACAAGAAAAAATTTAGTATAATTTGATTTTTTTATATTAACACAAATATGAATGAAAATAAACCATATTAATATGCTTTTTGATAAATTATTAAGGTTTTTTACAGTTGTGATATTTTGATGAGTGAATTCTATTTAATCTGCCGTAATTACTTTACTCTTTCAGTTTGTGTTTTATCCTAAAAATTTAATCTAGATGCATCGGATCTTGAAATTCGGTTATTACCTCCGCTTGTTGTTTTCAATAAATAGCAACTATAAAAGTTAAATACGTCCCCAATCGCATAACCGGTATTTCCTGCAGTAAACTGAATTTTCCTTAATTCTAAGTCATTAATCGGTGTTGTGACAGAAAACCACCCTGACTGTGCTTTTACGATTTGAAATGAACAAATAATAATTGCCAATAAAAAAATTAGTTTTCTCATTCTATTGTGAATAAAACTTATAAAAACCTCAAAGATTTTTCACTGAGGGTGTTTGAAATCCTTTTTTCTAAAGAATTTTTCCTTCCTCAACATTCCAAACTCTTTTTCCGGGTTCAAGTTCTTTTCCTGCGATTTTCATAGTTTCATAGACTGCTTTTTGAAGTTTCAGAAAAATTATATATTTTTCCTTCAATGGCAGTGCAGCCATATCTTTATGATACTGCTCTTTTGCTTCGAATATTTTATCAATTACTTTTTTGTCAATCATTCTTTAGTTGAATAGAATTAAATTTATCTGATAAATTATATTTTAAAATAATTTTTGATAGTAAATCCTTGTCTGGCTTTGCCTGTCTCAAGAAACGCAAAGCTCTTTCCTTATCTTTAGGTCGAAATACATCAAGCATCATTGCAATTAAATATTCCGGTTTTATAACATATACTTTTATTCCCTCATAATCAAATTCATTGGAATTTTCTGTAGCTTCTTTAACGAGTTCATTATAAGCAGGTAAAAATTGAACCGGGATACCGGAAATAATAATGTGCTCTTTATCGATAGCAAAGTGATTCTCTTGTGCCCATTCATATATTCTTTGCAATGGATTCAGAGTATTTTTTTCTTCAGTAAGAATTATCATTATATCCAAATCGTAAGTAGCAATAGGTTCAGTATAGAAAATCGATGCAAAAGCTCCTCCTATTGCATATTTGGTGATAATATTTTTTTCTACCAATAAGTTAATGTTTCTCAATGCCTCTTTCATAATAGAATATAATAATTGAATTTTTAAAAAAAACTTGAAAAATTATTGATGTGTCCGTGATTTCGGCAAAGTTCGGAATGATAAAATAAGAAACGGGCTTCTATCTTTTCGAATATTTAAATAAATTTATCGCCCTTTCTTTCATTTCAAAGTGATTGACAACCGGCAGGGGATAATCTTTGCCGGTTTTGAAATTGATTTCCTTCTGGACAGTGGGAGGCATTTCCGACGGGTTATGGATATATTGCAGCGGAACGTTTTTTAGTTCGGGAACATATTTCTTAACATATATTCCGTCGGCATCGAATTTTGCACTCTGCAGGTAGGGATTGAAAATGCGGAAGTACGGCTGTGCGTCACAGCCCGTTGATGCACTCCATTGCCAGCCCCCGTTGTTATTGGCGAAGTCAAGGTCAATCAAATGTTCCGCAAAAAATTTCTCGCCCCATTTCCAGTCAATAAGCAAATCTTTCGTCAGGAACATCGCAGTAACCATCCGCACGCGGTTGTGCATCCAGCCGTCCTGAACGAGTTGCCGCATTCCCGCATCCACAATCGGGTAACCCGTTTTGCCCTCACACCATTTTTTAAAATTCGATGAATCGTTTTCCCATAAAATATTTTCGTAATCGGATTTAAAAGATTTTTCCATTACGTGCGGAAAATGAAATGTAATTTGATAATAAAACTCGCGCCAGATTAATTCGCTAAGCCAGGTTTCTGCTCCGGTTTTGTCCTGCGATGTTTCGAGTTTTTTATATGCGGTTCTGAAACATTCTCTGATTGATACCGTTCCGAAATGCAAATGCGGGGATAAAAGACTCGTTCCTTTTATTGCGGGAAAATCTCTTTGGTACTTATAAGTTTGCATTCCGTCTTTATAAAAACTATTTAAAAATGCAACGCCTTCTTTTCTTCCGCCTTTTATAAATGAATTAACTGAATTATCAGGTTCATATCTTTTAAAATTCATCTCTGAAAGTATAAATTGCTTTTCGCTGAATTTCGATAATGCCTTCAAGTCACATTTAATTTTAGCATAGTCTTTTTCAAAAAGCAGTGACAGGAATTTTTTCTTAAATGGGGTAAATACTGTATAAGGAGTTCCGTCGTCCTTTAGTACACCACCGAATTCCATTATGGTAGTGTCGGAAAAAAAATAAAATTTTCCCGAAGAAGATTCGATAAGTTTTTTTACTTTTTCGTCACGGTTTATGCTGTATGGTTCAACCTGAGAATTCGCAAATACCGTAACATTATCTGATTTTAACAGATTTTTAAAAATTTCCGGAGAACTTCCTTCGGCAATTTCAAGATTTAAATTATAATCCTTTAAATAATTTTTTAATTCGGTTAATGTCAGGTTTAAAAAATTTATTCTTTTGCTTCCGAAATAATTAAAACTGTTTTTGTTTTTTATGTAAAGCAGAAGAAGTTTGTTCTCCGGTTCGGAAATATATTTTTTAAGGTGCTCTGTGAAATGATGGAAAGCCCTGTTGTCATCAGGTCTTAAATCTTTGCGAAACCAGTAAACAAATATCATTTCAAAGTTGCGGCTTTCTTTCGTTGAAGGAGTGGCTTGTAAGTTTCACGAACGTCGAATTAATCTGATAATCTTTTATTGTAAGTGAATTCAGGTAACTCATAGATGACTGAAGCCCTTCTTTGTATTCTTTAACCACTTTTGATGCACTGCCTTTATAGGGTACGAGCGATTCCTCGCCTTCAATGTAATTTTTATTATCCTGCTTTACCGCGAATGAAGCGCTTCCGCAGTATTTTTTCCAGCGCTGATTTTCGTATTTAAGAACTTCACCGGGTGCTTCTTCGGTTCCGGCAAGAACCTTTCCGAACATTACCGCATCGCATCCGAGAGCAATCGCTTTGCACATTGCGCCCGGACTGCTTATACCTCCGTCCGCTATAATTTTAACATTGCTTTTGAAATCGTCCTTTGCCTGAAGCGAACGTATAATTGCATCAACCTGTCCGATTCCGATTCCCGATTTGACCGATGTCGAACACATAGCACCGTTCCCGATTCCGACTCTGATTGCGTCAACACCAAGTTCAATCAGATATTTCGTGGTTTCATAACTGGCAACATTTCCCGCAATGATTTTTAAATCATACTGCTCAATTATATTTTTAATTTTATTCAGGAATCTTTCAATCATAACAGAACCGCCGTTTGCAATGTCAATACAGATAATTTTAACTCCGTAATCGGCAAGTCTTTTAAGCCGTTCTATTTCGGTCTGATATGTTATACCGATTGCCGCCGATTTATATTTATTATCTTTCAGATTGTTTTCGCTGAACTCCGAAATTTGTTCGTCAATTGAATTGAACCTGTGTATAATTCCAAGGCATTTCAAATCTGCAAGCGTTTTTGCCATCCTTCCTCCGCATACTGTGTTCATCGGAGATGCGATTATGGGAACCGATAAATTCAGTCCGAGAAATTCTACTCCTGTATCACAGTCTGCCCTGTGCTCAATTTTTGATATTTGATTCGGGAGCAGTGAAACGTCATCGTATGTGAGAGATTCTTCTTTTAAAATATTTTTGTATGACATATTCGAATGTTAATTTAATTCAAAAATACAGCGGTCTTGTCATTTTCGCGAAAGCGGGAATCCAAAAAACTCTTTATTCAAATCGGATTCCTGCCGGGTACTTGTGACAGGAATAACAGGCATTATTTCTAATTCTCAATCCTGATACGGAGTTTTAATAGAGTAAAAAATCCTGCATTACGTTCCGGATTCCCGCTTACGCGAGAATGACAAGCTTTTTCAGGTTTTTTACTAAATCACGCAATCGCCTTCGTAACCTTTTCCGCTGCGTCTGCAAGTGTATCGGCGGAAATAAGATTCAAACCTGAGTCATCAAGAATTTTTCTTGCTTCCTCTGAATTCGTGCCTTGCAGTCTCACGACGACGGGAAGGTCAATATGCAGATTTGATGCCGCCTGCACAACTCCCGTAGCAACGCGGTCGCATCTTACTATACCTCCGAAAATATTAATCAAAATTGCCTTAACGTTTTTATCCGATAAAATAATTTTAAAACCGTTTTCAACTGTCTCCGCTGAAGCGCTGCCGCCTACATCGAGGAAGTTCGCAGGCTCGCCGCCCGCAAGTTTAATTATATCCATAGTTGCCATTGCAAGTCCTGCACCGTTAACCATGCAACCCACGTTGCCGTCGAGTTTGATGTAATTCAAATCATATTTTGATGCCTCGATTTCAAGCGGGTCTTCTTCATTTAGGTCTCTTAATTCAAGGAATTCCTTGTGTTTGAACAGTGCATTGTCATCGAGATTTACTTTTGCATCAAGTGCAAGAATTTTATCGTCGTTTGTTATTATCAGAGGGTTAATTTCAACCAGAGATGCATCGGTATCCTCGTAGGCTTTGTAAAGATTCATTAGGAATTTTTGAAAATCTTTAAAAGCATTCCCTTCGAGATTCAGTGCGAATGCAATTTCTCTTGACTGAAATGATTGAAGTCCTATCGATGGTTCTACATAGCATTTAACAATTTTTTCTGGTGTTTCTGCCGCAACTTTTTCGATTTCAACTCCGCCTTCGGTTGAAGCCATGATTACATTTTTCGAAACTGACCTGTCGAGTAGAATACTGATATAGAGCTCTTTCTTGTAATCCAGTCCTTCCGTTATGAATAGTGTCTGTACTTCTTTCCCTTCTGCACCGGTCTGATGTGTAACGAGAATGTTACCGAGAATCTTTCCTGCGTATTCTTTTGCTTTCTCAACATCCTGACCAAAAAATTTAACGCCGCCTTCTGCAATCAGTTCATCGCGATTGTTTTTATTATATACTTTGCCTTTGCCTCTCCCGCCTGCGTGAATCTGGGATTTAACTACATACTGTTGTATGCCTCTTTCCCGTAATGAATTGACGGCACTGTCAAATTCATCCATGGACTTTATTGCTATCCCGTCCTGAACGGTAACATTATATTTCTTTAATATTGCTTTTCCCTGATATTCGTGAATTTTCATTTTTTTCTATTGTTTAATTTTTTCCTTGATTTTTTTACTTAATGAGTCTGAATTTTTTATTAATGTGTCAAGTTTATTCGTTGTCTTATCAATCGCGGAGTCCATATTTTTAATTGCTTTGTCAATTGTCTCATCGATTGTCTTTTCAATTTTTTCATCTGCTTTTTGTTGGACTTTTTTAGAAATGCGCTCGCAACCCGCGAAAACAATGGTAAAAATACTAATTATAAATATAATGCTCAAGTATTTCAGGTGTCTCAAGGTCATTTCATTATTTTTTTACTTACCGATTTTGCTTGCATAAAGAGCCCGAGATAATCTCTGCCCCCTGCTTTTGAATCGGTTCCGCTCAGGTTGAAACCGCCGAATGGATGTACTCCGACAAGTGCACCAGTGCATTTTCTGTTGAAATATAGATTCCCTACGAAGAATTCATCTGCGGCTTTTTCAATTTTCTTTTTATTCTTTGTGTAAACGGCACCTGTTAATCCGTAAATTGTTCCGTTTGCAATGTTTAGGGATTCCTTAAAATTATTTGATTTAATTACCGCAAGCACTGGTCCGAAAATTTCTTCCTGTGCAATCGTGTCGTCGGGTCTAACATCTCTGATTATTGTCGGCTCTATAAAGAAACCGTTTTTCGGCAGGTCTTTGCCGCCGTGAATTATTTTCCCGCCTTCTTCTACCGCTTTCTGTATGTAATCCAGTATGGAGGTCTTTGCTTTTGCATTTATTACAGGTCCTAAATTTGGATTTGTATTTGATTCATCTACTCTTAATGTTTTTGCTATAGTTACAAGTGCGTCGCAGAATTTATCGTAAATTGATTCGTCAACGATAACTCTCGAGCAGGCAGAGCATTTTTGACCCTGCAGACCGAAAGCGGAAGTAATGACGCCTTTTACTGCATCGTTAAAATCGTAAAGTTCCTTGTCAATTATAATGGCATCTTTTCCGCCCATTTCGGCAATGACTCTCTTAATCCATATCTGACCGGGTGATTTTTTTGCGGCGAGTTCATTGATTCTTAATCCGACAGCCATTGACCCTGTGAACGAGATATACCTTGTTAAAGGATTCTGTACGAGAATATCGCCAATCGAACCTCCTCCTCCGGTAACAAAATTTAAAACACCTGCGGGTAGTTTAACTTCTTCCATCAGTTCTACAAACATTTGAGCAATGGCAGGTGAGTCGCTCGAAGGTTTTAATACAACCGTATTGCCTGTAACTATTGAAGCGGTTGTCATTCCTACTAAAATCGCAAGCGGAAAATTCCAAGGAGGAATTACAATCCCGACTCCGAGAGGCAGATATTCAAGATAATTTTTTTCGCCCGGATATTTTACAAGCGGCTGCTTGCCCGCATAACGGAGCATTTCACGTGCATAGAATTCCATAAAATCTATCGCTTCAGCAGTGTCGCCGTCTGCTTCAGCCCAGTTTTTGCCTACTTCATATACCATCATTGCGGAAAATTCGTGCTTCCTCTTGCGCATTATACTCGCTGCCTTTACAAGAAATTCTGCTCTCTTTTTCGGTGAAACATTTTTCCATTCATGAAATTTCTTATGAGCGGTTTCAATTGCTTGTATCGCTAATTCGGCACTTGCTTTCTGAAATGTGCCTACTATCTGGTCTGTGTTGGAGGGATTTATGGATTGAAGTTTTTCATCTGTAAATATTTTCTCGCCTCCGATGATTAAAGGATAATCCTTGTCAAATCTTGCCTTTACTTTTTCAAGGGCTTTTTCAAAAGACTTTTTGTTCTTTTTGTCAGTGAAATCAGTGAAAGGTTCGTTTTTAAATTTTTTTAGTTTCATAATTTTATATGTTTAATTTTTATTGAGTAATTTTATGATTTCATCGTGCAAAACGGGTCTTAATTTCAGTATCCCGTCATTTCCGCGTTTTGGATAAACACGGTTTGTCAGAAATATGATAATTAATTTCCTGTCTCTGTCACACCATATACTCGTGCCTGTGTAACCCGTATGTCCGAAGCAATTGTCTGAAATCAAATCTCCGCACTGCGATTTGTAATTTCCGATTGGAAACTGTTTTGTGTCCCAGCCGAAAGCACGGGTGTTCCGGTAATCTTTTGTTTCATATTTTTCCGTGAATCGTTCCACTGTCTCTTTTTTTAATAGTTCGTTGTATATCGGATATGGAGGTGCAAACCTTTCATCTTCATATTTTCCCTCAAGGAGCATCATTCTCATAAATTTATATAAGTCGCTGGCAGTTGAGAATAGTCCGGCATTGCCTGAAATTCCGTCAAGCAAAGATGCAATTTCATCGTGTACTTCACCCTGCAGTTGTCTCATCCGCCAGTATGTGTCATTTTCGGTCGGCAGGCATAATTTGATTTTCTCTTTCGGCGGGTTGAAAAATGTACTCGCCATACCCAGAGGTTCGAATATGTTTTCGCTGCAGTATTTATCGAGGGATTTGCCGGTAATAATCTCGATAATTTCTGCAAGAACTACCATGTTCAAATCGCTGTAAATAAAGTCTGTTCCCGTCTGATATTTTAATCCTGTATTTCGTATTTCTTCCAGAACGTCACCCTTGCTTTTACAGGTTTTATAAAACGGCATCCACGCAGGAAGACCTGAATTATGTAATAGAAGATTTATGATTCTGACGTTGTCTTTTCCGTTTGTGTCAAACCCGGGAATGTATTCGGATACGCAGTCGTAAAGCCAGATCTTCCTTTCTTCAAAAAGTTTCATTACGGCTGAAGTAGTCGCAACAGCTTTTGTCACGGAAGCAATATCAAAAATACTCTCATTTGATACTATTCTTGAATTCTCTTCATAGGTGTAATTTCCGTATGAATTTATGTAGATTATTCCTTTGTCGTTTCCAACAACGAGCTGGGCACCCGGAAAATATTTACCTTGAATTGCGGAATTAATAAGTTCATCTATTCTGGAAAAATCCTGAGCATTTGCAGAACAAAAAATTACCGACAATATGAAAAAAATAATTAATCTACGCATTTAACAAATATATTGAAAATAAGAAGTTACTTCAATTTAATAATTTTGAGATTATTTGTGTGATTAGTTTAGGAATTGAGCCAATAGGTCTGCTTTATGGAGTAAATAAAAAAAATGGTGTCAGATCTATAGTATTCTGACACCAGTGTAAAACCCTGATTAGAGATTATTACTTTCTGAATTTTCTTGAAGTTATGAAAATAGTTAATCCCAGTCCGAGTACTAACGGTAATTCAAGACCGAAAAGACCGCATTTTTTTTCTGATTTGATTGTTGCCGTCATTTCGATATCTTCCTTTAGGTCGGCGAGAGTATTATCCCATTTAACTGTCTCTCCGTCTTTTCTGCCGTTGGTTTTGAGTATCTCACCCGGGAATTTGAATTCATAATTCAGTTTGTTATCACTTGCACCCATGTTCTTGGCTGCGGAAGTGTCTTTCGGAACGAGATATTTGAAATCCATTCCGTCATCACCTTCTGCCCAGGATACCGTGACTTTTTTGAAACCTTTGGCGTCAGTAAGTTTATTGATGTCTTTGAAAGTCAATTTAACTTTGACGTGCTTTGTTGAGTCCTGTAAATCTTCTTCGACTTTTACGTCTTTAACTTCGGTGTTACTTGAAGTATAGTCGGATTTGACATCTTCTTCCTTGAAATTGAAATCACCGACTTTTGTACTGGATTTAACGTTAGACATTCCTGTCCAGTAATGAATTTCCATCTCACCGGAACCATCCTTGCTAAGTTCGGTTTTCTGTTCGTAATTGACGCAACCGGTTAGAAATACTCCCAAAAACAATACAAAAGAAAAGAGAAGTGTAGCTGTGAAGATTTTTTTCATTATATTTCCTCCAATTTTAAATTTTTCAAAGATAGTAATTTTTAAATATGATTACAACTTTATTATTTGTATATGTTTTATTCGCGGATAAGTTGAATTTTACTTATCATAAACCCAGTATGAGTTCTATGTTAATAAAAAAAAATGTATCCCCCCTCCTTTCAAAATCGGAGGCTTTGTACTCTTAGTTAAAATTAATACATTAGAAATTGTTGAAAAATTAACTATTTTATATTGATTCATTTAAAAATAAATATTAAAATATTGGAGAAACCCTCATTATATAATTTTTATCATTATATGGAAAACACCGACGAGAAAAAAATTTTCTGGTCTCTCGTTATAATTACAGCATTTGCGGGAATTATTGCACAGTATTTATCTTATAGCAATGAATTAATTTTTTGTCCGAATTTCGGAGATCCCGTTACAAAACTGGATTCGAGCAGAAGATACTATGATTCCTATACACCGGGTTTATGGAACCAGCTCGGAACTGTATGGCTTCCTGCACATAGTATATTACTGATACCTTTTACTAAAATAACCTATTTGTGGCAGACAGGTCTGGCAGGCAGTATTCTCGGATTTGCTTCGTATATGATTGGAAGTATTCTGATTTATAAAATAATATTTCGTATAACAGGAAATAAAATATCATCAATTATCGGCTGGGCAGTATTTGCTTTGAACCCGAATATTTTATATCTGCAGACTACCGCTATGACCGAACCTTTGTTCTATGCTTTTATAATTATAACATTGTTTTTTCTTCAGAGATTAACAGATGACTGGGAAAGAATGGATTTGATTAAAGCATCATTTTTTATGATGCTTGCTGCTGCTACAAGGTATGAAGGATGGGTTATTATGGTGATTTTTTCAATAATAATTTTTTATATTTATTATAAAAGGAAGAATCATCCGTTCGGTCACGCTGTCGCTTTTGCAAGTATACCCGTTGCATTTATTTTATTCTGGTTGTGGTATAACTGGAGCCAGTACGGTGATGCACTGGAGTTTCAGAGAGGTGAGTATTCACTTTACCATCTTGTAACCATTTTTCTTAATGCAAATTTAGTACCGACAAAAGGTAATATCGGAATTTCTGTTGAATATTTTTCAAAGGCAGTCTGGATTAATACCGGCTGGTTAACAATTATAGCGACAATAATTGGAATTATATTATACGCCGTAAGAAATAAATTTGATCTGAAAAAGATTTTCCCTTACGGACTTCTGATATTGTATCCGTTTTCTGTCTATTCTCTGTATGCGGGGCAGAATGTTCTTATGCTGCCTGATGCAGAGCCGCCGGGATTTGTGCATTCAAGATACGGATTGTCTTTATTGCCTGCTATGGCATTGTTTACGGGATTTGCTTATTATTATATTTTGGATTCGAATTTTATCAAAAATTCTACGGTTAAAATAAAAAATTATTTTTTAATGTTATTTATATCTGTTTTTATAATTGCCCAGCTTGCAGTTTACACTGTTAATTTTCCTTCAAATATTGCGTCGCTGGAGGAATTGAATTACGGCAGCCGTCATATGTATTATAAAATTAAAGGTGTATCTGAATATCTCAAAGAATCTTACGACGGTGGGAAAATTCTTTACGATGAAGTTGTAATCAGACTCCTGCCTTTTAGTGATATTCCTTATAACGAAAGAATTTTTCCTAACACATGGGAAATCGGTGAAAAAGCATTGCAAAATCCCGCACAGTATGTCAAATGGATAATTATTGATAAGGAAATGCACAGAAATAATAAATTGGGCATGCATTTTGATAAAGTTAATGACAGAATTGGTGGAAAGAAAGAATTTACGAATTATTTTAAGAGAGTATATGCAAAGGAAGGACTGGAAATCTATAAAAGAAAATAACATATAATATTGCATTTTTCTAATCACCGGTTAATATATTCCTTTTCAGAACCCCTTTACTTTTCTCTGCATCCCCTGGTCCCCTGCGATTCAAAAAAATATTAATCACTGGTTTCTACACTCCGGAGACTGTGTGAAAACTCAAAAAATACTCCTTTCCACACTTCTTCATAAATCCCTTTGCTTTTCTTTGCGTTCGTCCCGTCTTTACGGTTCAAATAAATATTAACCCACATTTTTTTTAGACCGTTTTATAAACATTTTATGGGTTTTAAAGTTTATCAGGAAATTGTAAATTAAATGGTAATTTATTTAAGTTTTTTCTTAAAAAAAAATAAAATAAAAAATGAAAAAAGTACTTTTTGCTTTTATAGCAATTATTTTATTCTCAACTGGCAGTTTCGGACAGTCTCTTGTGGGAACCTACCCCTTTGCCTATTATAATCCGTACAATTATTTCTGGGGTATTGCGGAAAGAAATGATACTCTCTGGATTATGACGGATTATAACGGGACAGGATATACTTACAGTATGATTTACAAGGTGACAAAAATTGGTGTTATTCTCGACAGTCTGACAACTCCTTTCACATTTAATCACGGACTCGCTTGGGACGGAACGGGGTTCTGGATTGCACAGGACTATAAATCCGGCGGAGCTAAAATATACAAGGTCAATTCAAGCGGTGTTTTGGTTGACAGTATTACAACGGGTAGTTATGCCGGCGGAATAGGAGGAATCGCATTACAGGGAAATGCTTTGTGGTTCGCTGTTTATTATCCCGATTATACTTCTTATCCTTTTGCTTATGCATATAAAATGGATTTGACTACCAGGCAGTTGGTTGATACAATTCCTTTGAGAGGCAAACAGGTTCAGGGTATTGCGGTTAAGGGTGATACGATTTTTTATGTGAGCGATAATTTTCAGAGTGACCCCGAGAGAATTTATGCATATAGGAAAGCAGCAGGCGATACACTATTTTCTTTTGCAGCACCCGACCCGGATAATGACTGCGACCCGAGAGGACTTTACTGGGATGGAAGCCATTTGTATCTTATGGCTTATCGGATAGGGACAAATGTTCAGGCATACAGAACGCTTTATAAATACGCAATAACAGGGCAGGGGAGTCCGCAGATAACCGCTTTGCCGACTACGGTTGATTTCGGAAATACAAATATCGGAAGTACAGCGACACAGAATCTGTCGGTAACGAATACAGGAACTGCAAAACTGATTATCACTGCGAAAACGATTACAAATTCTGTATTCGGGATAAATCCGAATAATGTACCTGATACTCTGAATCCGGGACAGGGGAAAAATTATACAATGTCTTTTACTCCGACGGCATTTGATACGATAACGGGATTTCTGCAGATTGTTAGTAATGACATGGCAACGCCTGTAAAAACCGTTACTCTGAAAGGCAAGGGTGTGTATTCGGGAAGTAATATTCAACTGTCTGCAACATCATATAATTATCAGCAGAGACGAATTAATTCACTTTGCGGATATCAGTTCAGCATCACGAATACGGGTACTTCTCCGCTGATAATCAATTCAATGCTGACATCTTCTCCGAGGTTCAGGCTCGATACGGTGCTCATTCAGTTCCCTTATACAATCCAACCTCAGGACGGAGATACTTTCAGAGTTTGGTTCAATCCGAATTCGGCTTCAATATTTAATGATTCACTCCTGATTAATTCCAATGCAGTAAATTTACCTATCGCTAAACTACAACTGACAGGGCAGGGAATTACGGTCAATCCTGTATTGGGAGATATTCTCTGGCAGGGAAATATCCCCGATAATCCTTATACAAGTTACGATGACCCGCAGCCGAAGAGTTCAAAGAGTATCGCCGACGTTAACGGTGATGGTGTGGATGATATTATAGTTTCCACCGGAAATTATTATACTTTGTGTTTTAACGGGAATTCATCTGTAACGGCAGATGTTTTATGGACATTCAATACTGCGATTAATAATAATAACACGGGTTCTGTTACGTGGGAAGACTGTATGCAGGTGAGAACAGATGTTGATGGAGATGGTATTCAGGATGTAGTAGCAGGATATGCCGGCGGAAATGAATTTGTATATACAATCTCAGGAAGAACGGGATTGATGATTTGGGGATACGGAGATTCAATTGATTACAGTAGAGGCGATATAAATTCAATTAAGGTTGATAAAGATTTCAACGGGGACGGTGTTAATGATGTGCTGGTTGGAATCAGCGGAACAGGCACGGGCAACGGCGGAAGGCACGCAATGGCTTGTCTGAATGGACTTAACGGACAGGAAATATTTTATTCGGTAATGTCTTCGCAGTTTGTGAATGAAGTTGTTGCTACGCAGTTCGGTGCTGCAGCCTGCCTCAGCAATAATGGCGGCCCGTATTACTTTAACGGATTTACAAATACGGGAAGTCAGGTCTGGAGCAATTCACTGACGAGTACGCTCTGGAGTGCTTATCAGATTCCGTCAATTGATGCTGATACAATAAAAGAAATAATCGGGCTGTACGGATTTTCAGGCGGGGTTTTCTGCGTTTCAAATAATAACGGATATAATAAATGGAATTTAAGTCTCGGCTCGAGCAATAACGGAACGTTTATTTTGCTTGACGACCTTGATTCAAACGGCTCGATTGATTTTTCACTATCGGGTCCGCAGATGGTTTTCAGAATTGATTCAAAAACAAGCAATACACTCTGGACTTTTGCCCCTGGAGCATCTTATATCAGAGATATAGACAGTCTTAGCGATGTTAACGGAGATGGCGTGAGAGATATTGTGGTCGGTATGCAGCAACCGGGTAATATACTTGTGCTGAACGGTGCAAACGGAAATTTAATCTTTCAGTATTCATTCGGCTCGACGATTAGTTACAGAGCTGACAGGGTTTGCTCTATTAACAGTATTGACGGAAATTCAACAACCGAATTTATGGGCGGATGCAGAGACGGAAGAATAATACTGTTTAACGGCGGTCCGAATAATCCGGTCGGTATTAAGCCGATTTCAAATGTTGTTCCGAATGATTTTGTGCTCGAGCAGAATTATCCGAATCCATTTAATCCCGCAACGATGATTAAGTTTGCAATTCCGAAAACGTCCAATGTAAAACTTTCTGTGTTTGACATTACGGGCAAGGAAGTCCGAACTCTTGTTAACAGTGAACTGAAAGCGGGAAATTATGAATATATTCTGAATGCGGAAGGTCTGGCGAGCGGCGTGTATTTCTACAGATTGCAGACGAATGAATTTAATTCGGTGAAGAGAATGATATTGCTCAAATAAATTAAAAATTGTCCAAATCCTCATCCAGTGAACTTGCTTCATCGGATGAGGATTTTTTTTATATACTTTTTATTTCAGAAGAATCATACTTTTTGTTTCTGTGAAATTTTTTGTCTGCAGGCGATAGAAATATATTCCGCTGGGGAGGGTGCCGGCATCGAATCGGACTTCATAAACTCCCGGCTGTAATTTTTCATTTACGAGTGTTGCAACTTCTTTTCCAAGCATATCAAATACTTTTAACACTACAATTGTCCCTCTTTGGAGGGGGTAGGGGGAGGTACTTGATACTTGAAACTGAATTCTTGTCATTGAATTAAACGGGTTCGGAGAATTCTGTTCAAGGGAAAATGCGGAGGGGAATTCCGTTGAGATGTTTTGGATGCCGACATTTCCAGTAGGGTTTCGTTTATAGTATATCTCAAAATTGCCGTCGCGATTGTCACACCATACTACATGGACCTGTGAACCGGATACTGCAACTGAAGGATAATAAGAATAAGCAGTGTTATTCGTCAGACGTGTATCTGCACCCCAGGTTGTGCCGTCGTCTGTTGAGCGTTTGTAGTATATCTCAAAATTGCCGTCACGATGATCACACCATACTACATTAACCTGTAAGCCTGATACTGCAACTGAAGGAAACCCAGAGACAGCAGAGTTATTCGTAAGTCGTGTATCTGCTCCCCAGGTTGTTCCTCCGTCTATTGAGCGTTTGTAGTATATCTCCCAGTTCATGTCACGCAGTTCCTCCCATACTATATGGACTAGTAAGCCGGATACTGAGACGGAAGGATGTTGTGAACCGGCAGTATTATTCGTCAACCGTGTATCCGTTTCCCAGATTGTGCCGCCATCTGTTGAACGTTTGTAGTAAATTTCAGAGTTGCCGTCACGGTTGTCCCACCATACGATATGGATCTGAGAACCGAATACTGCAACAGAAGGAAAATAAGAATCAGCAGTGTTATTCGTCAGTCGTGTATCTGCCCCCCAACTGCCGTTTATAGCACGTTTGTAGTAAATCTCTTTGTTGCCATCACGGATACTGCCCCAAACGACATGAACTTGCGAGCCGGATACAGCAACGGAAGGAAATTCTGAATAAGCAGTATCACTCATCAACCAAATGTAATTATCCCAGGTTATTCCCTCGTCTGTTGACCGTCTGTAAATTATTGACCATTCGTTTATCCATGGATATGCAGCGCCAATTTCATACCCTACGACATGAACTTGCGAGCCGAATACTGCAATTGAAGGATAATATTGACTTTCATAATTACTTGATATAAGTGTCTCTGTTCCCCATGTCGTACCTCCGTTTATTGAACGTTTGAAATATATTTTCGGGAATGTTAAATTTTTATAGTCATACCATACAACATGCACGACATTTCCGTTTGCCGCAATACACCTTGCATTATTATATGATGTCCAAGAATTTCCCGTTGCATTCGTCAGCCGGACATCGGGCTCCCACTGCGCTTCGCAATGTTCAATTGTAAATGTTAAATGTAAAATTATAAAAAGCGAAATAAAAATTAGTTTTTTCATTTCAGTAGAATTAATTTTTTTGTTGCAGAGAAATTTTCTGTTTGGAGGCGGTAGAAATAGATTCCGCCGGTGAGCGTTGAAGCTTCGAATGTGGTTTCGTAGGTGCCGGGCTTGAGGTATTCGTTTACGAGGGTCGCGACTTCTTTTCCGAGCATATCAAACACTTTTAAATTTACAAATCTTGAATCTTTAATCTGAAATCTTATGATCGTATTTGAGTTGAAGGGGTTCGGGTAATTCTGTTCAAGGGAAAATGCAGAGGGTATTTCGGTTGAAATGTTTTTTATTCCGACAAAATCAGAAAGCGGGCGGCGCCAGACAGAATGACCGAAAGTTCCTGCGAAAATGTAATCGTTTGCAATAATCAATGGATAAATCGCAGGAACAGTATCAAATCCCTGATTTTTTTCAATCCAGTCTGTTCCGTTATTTGTAGAGAGCCAGACGCCGTTTAAATTTGGATCATAATAGATCCCTGCAAAAATGTTATTTCCATATATAGCAAGGGAATGAACATTTTTATTATTCAACGCTGTTTGTGTCCAATTTTGCCCGTTATTTGTGGAGAGATAAACGCCGTATTCCCACGTTCCTGCAAAAATATTACTTCCGCTTATGGCAATTGAATAAACATGTTTATTATTCAAAGCGGTTTGCGTCCAGTTTGTACCGCTATTTGAGGAAATATAGATACCATAATAATATCCAGTTCCTGCAAAAATATTATTTCCAGATATCGCAAGGGAGAGAACATATTTATTATTCAATGCCGTTTGTGTCCAATTTTGCCCGTTATTTGTGGAGAGATAGACACCTCCTGTACCATAAGGATAATTTTCAGACCCTGCAAATATATTATTCCCGGATATAGTAAGGGAAACAACATTTGTATTATTCAACGCCGTTTGTGTCCAGGTTTGTCCGTTATTTGTGGAGAGATAAATGCCTTGAATATCACCACATCCTGCAAAAATATTATTTCCTGATATGGCAAGAGAATAAACACTTATAAAATTCAGCGCCGTTTGTGTCCAGGTTTGTCCGTTATTTGTAGTGAGCCAAAGGCCATAATATGTCCCTGCAAAAATATTATTTCCGGAAATAGCAAAGGAAAAAACATGATTAGTAGTTCCCATTCCGCTTGACATCTGCACCCATTGCCCGACACAATTTTCAATTACAAATGTAAAATGTGTAATAACAAAAGCGAGAATTAAAATTATTTTTCTCATTTCAGTAGGATTAATTTTTTTGTTGCAGTGTAGTTTTCTGTTTGGAGGCGATAGAAATAGATTCCGCCGGAGAGCGTCGAGGCGTCGAATGTGGTTTCGTAGGTGCCGGGCTGAAGGTATTCGTTTACGAGGGTTGCGACTTCTTTCCCGAGGATATCAAACACTTTTAAATTTACAAATCTTGAATCTTTAATCTGAAATCTTATAATCGTATTTGAGTTGAACGGGTTCGGATAATTCTGTTCAAGGGAAAATGCGGAGGGGAATTCCGTTGAGATGTTTTTTATGCCGATTATTTCCGAAAGGGAGCGGCGCCAGACGGAATATTCAGTTCCGGCGAATATATAATCATTTACAATAAGCAATGCACGAACTAGAGGATTTACAATAAAACCCTGATTTTTTTCAATCCAGTTTTGTCCGCTATTTGTGGAGATAAAAACGCCGGAATCCAAAGTCCCTGCAAAAATATTATTCCCGTTTATGGCAAGGGAAGAAACATGTTGATTATTCAAAGTTGTTTGACTCCATATTTGTCCGTTATTTGTAGAAAGCCAAACGCCATATCTATATTGATAATTATATGTCCCTGCAAAAATATTATTTCCTGATATAGCAAGTGAAAGCACATTTAAGTGATTCATATTCAAAGCCGTTTGAATCCAATTCTGTCCGTTGTTTGTTGAGAGTAAGACGCCGTTATTTGTACCTGCGAAGATATTATTTCCCGATATAGCAAGACATAAAACACTTTGATTATTCAAAGCTGTTTGCATCCAGTTCTGTCCGTTATTTGTAGAGAGCCAGACGCCATAATTATTTGTTCCCGCAAAAATATTATTTCCTGATATGGCAATATCATAAACATTTTTATTATTCAAAGCTGTTTGATTCCATATTTGTCCGTTATTTGTAGAGAGATATACTCCATACATATATGACCCGGCAAAAATGTTATTTCCTGATATGGCTATGGAATGAATACTTAAGATATCCAAACCGGCTTGCGTCCAGTTTTGTCCGTTATTGGTGGAGAGCCAGACGCCCATAAATGTACCTGCAAAAATATTATTTTCGTATACTGCAAAGGATGTAACATTCGCACCGGTAACAATTCCGTTACTCATCTGCACCCACTGACACAAACAATCTTCAATTATAAATGTGCAATGTGCAATAACAAAACCCAGAATTAAAATTTTTGTTCTCATAACATTTTTCTCTAAATTTACTCAAGTTGACCGTTTGACGGTTAAATAATTGATAAATATAGTTAATTTTGTCTAAAAAATAATGTTCAAAATAAGAAGACTTCCA
>JAFGII010000011.1 GCA_016929695.1 Ignavibacteria bacterium | reverse complement strand
TTAGTTATTAGTGGTTAGTGGTTAGTTATTGGTTGTTGGTTTTTTTTCTTTTAATTGTGTGCTTAAATTTTAATACTGCAAAGTTAAGCTCTATTGAAGTTTCAGTATCCGATATTTTCATGTTATCTTCAAGTATGTCTGATATAATTTCTCCGCTTTTTTTCAATAATTTGTTCTTTTCTGTATCATTTTGTACATGAGGTAATCTATTAATATTTGATGATAATTCTCTGATTTTTGAAAATGTTTCAATTATAGAAATTGTTGTCTTCGTCGCAATTTTGCTCTACAAAATTGTTGCGAGCATATATAGACCTTTTTCAGTAAATAATTTTGGGGATTTTATTTTCCCGCCTTTTATTGAAGTCGAAAATTTCGACTTCATTTTATCCCATTCTTCTTTCGTAAGTTCAACAATATAATTTTCAGGAAATTTATCAGGATTGTTTTTTACTGCTTCATTGATTCTTTTCGTTTCTACTCCATATAGTGATGCTACGTCACTATCAATTATTGCTTTTACTCCATGTATTTCAATTATTAAATTTTCAATTTTTTCAGTTTTAATTACTTCTTCCATTATCGGTTGTCAGTTGTTAGTTGTTAGTGGTTAGTGATTAGTGGTTAGTGGTTAGTTGTTAGTGGTTAGTGATTAGTTTTGAAAGACCTTCATTAAAAGTGTATTTTGGAGACCAGTTGAGTTTCTCCTTTATTAATGTGATGTCGGCGAAAGAGTGTTTGATGTCGCCGGGTTTGGGCTTCGTGTATATCGGTTTTATGTCTTTGTTCAGTAACGTGTTAATATCTTCAGTCAGTTCGTTTAATGTGATTTGTCCGTGGCAGGCGCAGTTCATTATTACCGGAGTTCCTATTTTTATTGTCGCAGCAAGTATGTTTGCTTCTACTACATTGGCAACATAAGTAAAATCACGTGATTGTGTACCGTCGCCGTAAATGGTCGGTTGTTGGTTATTGGTTATTAGTTTTATAAACTTGGGAATGACGGCGGAGTATTGCGAGTTCGGGTCCTGCCTCGGTCCGAAGACGTTGAAGTATCTTAAACAGACTGTTTCGATTTCATATAAACTTGAAAATACTCTGCAATAATTTTCTCCCGCCAGTTTTGAAACGGCATAGGGAGATAAGGGATTGGGTGTCATTTTTTCGTGCTTGGGCAGTTCGGGATTGTCGCCGTAAACTGATGAAGAGGATGCAAAGACGAATCTTTTTATTCCCTCTTTTACCGCTGCGTCGAGCATATTGAGCGTTCCGCCTATGTTGACTTCGTTTGTGGTAATGGGGTCTTTGATTGAGCGGGGAACGGACGGGAGTGCCGCCTGATGAAGGATGACGTCAATTCCTTTTACTGCCTGTTCAACGATGTGGTAACTGCGGACGTCGCCCTCGATTAGTTCGATATCGTTTTCGAATTCTTTGAGGTTTTCACGTTTGCCTGTGGAGAAGTTGTCGAGGACGCGGACTTTTTCACCCCGCTTGAAGAGTTCTTCGACTATGTTGGAGCCGATGAACCCTGCTCCTCCGGTAACTAAGTATTTCATTCTTTACCTCTCATTTCTTTTTTTGCACACTGATGACACTGATTAAACTGATTTTCACTGATTTTTATAAAAAAATTTCGTACACTGAAAAAATAAATCATAATTTTTTTCACGGATTTTCCTTTGTACTATTTCGTAAAGAGTTCTTTTCTATCGTTAGTGAAGATTTTACGCCGTATTTCGGGAACTTTCCCAAAGTTAAGCAGTAAACCTAATTCTATTTGTGTCGCTTTAAGATAGTTTATCAGTTGAAGTTCGTGTTCTTCTTTAAGTATTTCTGTTGCTTTTATTTCTAATATTATTTTGTTTTCTACTATTATATCTGCAATATAATCTCCTACGATTTCGCTGTCGTAGTATATTTTAATTGGTTTTTGTTTTTCAAAGAAAATACCATTTTTTGTCAGTTCGAGGATTAATGATTTCTCATATACTTTTTCAAGAAAGCCAAAGCCCAAGGTATTGTATATTTTGTAATAGTATTTGATTACTTTTTCCGTCAACTCCTGATGTATGTATTTTTCCATAATAAATTATAAACGTATTTTTAACATTTTGCACACTGATGACACTGATTAAACTGATTTTCACAGATTTTTCTTTTTAACTTTTTGTACACTGATGACACTGGTTGGTTGTTGGTTGTTGGTGGTCAGTTATTAGTTGTTAGTGATTTGGACATAGATTTATTTTTATCGGGAATGTACTATTCTTAATAAAGAATTATACAAACAATAAAAATATCTGCTATCCGGTAAACTAATTAGATAATCTGATAATTGAAACTATAAGGGTAGCAATAGAAAGCAAAGGTACTATAAAGACACTCGCTACCCGCTGTGCTATGACCCAGAAGTCTTCCTCTGGTTTGATTGGGAATACGATTAAGTCGCCTGCAAGGAGCGTGGGGTTTGGTTTTGAGAGACTGTCGCTTTTTTTCTTATCATAAACAAAGAAATCCCTGTAATTTATTACAATAACAGTATCCGTTTTCAGTTCCGGATTTTTATCCTTTGTGCGAATGAACTTGAAATTTTCAAAAATTCTGTCATCCGCTGCACCGCCGGTGTATGATATTAACTCCATAAGTGAAGTTCCTTCAGGTATCAGGTACATACCCGGATTTTTTACACCGCCCCATACTATTACCTCTATGGCTCCTTTGTCTTTGTCGGAGTAATTGTAATAATTCGCTCCTGCTTTCATTGTTTCCAGCAATCCGAATTTGACGCTGTCGAGCTGGCTCAATGCAGTTCCGGCAGTCATTGCTATTATTATTGCGATTAGTAAAACTTTTAGTTTTGATTTTTTCATATTTTAGTTATTAGTTGTTAGTGATTAGTTGTTAGTGATTAGTGATTAGTGGTTAGTGGTTAGTGGTTAGTGGTTAGTGGTTAGTGATTAGTGATTAGTTATTAGTGGTTAGTGATTAGTGATTAGTGGTTAGTGGTTAGTGGTTAGTGATTAGTGATTAGTGGTTAGTGGTTAGTGATTAGTGGTTAGTGATTATTTGAACGTATTGAGTTTATTAAACCGTTTATCATTTTTCCAATTTCATCTAATTCGGAATTAAACTTATTATATAATTCCATATTGATATATTTCAAATCTTTCGATAATACTAATAAATATTTTACTTCCGCTGCTGAACCTCTTGATATAATCAAAAACTGTATAAATTCTTTTCTTGAATACCTTCCAAATCCCTCGGCAATATTCGTGGGTATTGATATTGCTGCTCTTAATAACTGCTCTGTTATTCTATATTTTTCTTCATTTGGAAATTTCTTAATCATATCATATAATTCCAATACTAATTTATGTGCTCTTCCCCATACAAGTAAATCTTCAAATTTTTCTATTTTCTTATTAAGTTTTTCCATTTTTTCTAACCACTAATCACTAATCACTAACTACCAAACACTTTTTCTTCTATGTATCTTTTTACTTCAGTCCAACTGATATCTTTAATCATTTTTGGCATAGGGTCGTCTTCCGCATCCCGGAAATATACTAAAGATTTTTTTAACACCGATTCATATTCGCTTAAATCAAATTTATTATTATAATATTCAAATAATTTTTTTAATGAATATGTGTGTAGTAAATAATATATGTCAACAAAATCTTTTTTAGTACTTCTTTGTGTTATTGCGGATAACTTCATACAGGCAATATCCTGAACAGATGCTATTCTTAGATTATCATTTAACAGGAATTCCCCTATTGTTTTATATTTAAATCCTATAAATGAAACCCGTATATTATCTATAACTCCAATCAGTGTATTTATATCTTCAGAAACCTTTTTGAAATTTAAATTTTCGGCAAGTTGAAATGACAAATCATTAACATTAAAATCTCTATTCGTAAAAAAATCAAAATCCTCAGAGAGCCGGTGACCTATTTGCAATGCCAATGCCGTTCCCCCGGCAAGATAAAAGTCATCAATCAAACTTGAGGTCTTAATTTTATCGAATAATTCACGTTGATTTTCTTCCAATATTTCCGGGTGCAGTTTCATTTATTATTTTTTTCGTTTATTCGGAAATATTTTTTCCAGTAGTTCGCCGTTTTCCTGTCCAATCTTCTGCTTGTTAATGCAATGTTTTTGAAATAATCCCCGTCAACATTCTTTCTCAGCCATTTGATTTCACTTTCTTTACCATAGTTTAATATTCTTTCTATGATGAATTTAGGATATTTCTCGATTGTCAGTTCCTCAAAACTGCAATCCCAAAAATATTTTTTTAATTCTGCAGGTAACATAATTTTTTTCATTCAGCCAATCATCCATTCAATCAATCAGCCAATCAGGCACGGCTCCGCCAATTGAGTCACATTTGACTCATCGGCTACCTCCCCCTGCCCCCTCCAAAGGGGGATATTCACTAACAACTAATCACTAACCACTAATCATCATCTCTGCCACAACAGAAATCTATGCCCGTTCATTTTTTTTGCAATCTTTTCAAATTCTTTTTCTTCGTATATTATAAATCTTATTTTACGTCCAATCAGTTTTTCCGCCTTCTCAATTAAATCCATCAGAAATATTTTATCTAAATTCGTTCCCGTGAATATTAAATCTATAATTTTTGAATCCATCCCCTGAGCAATGTCTCCCGATACATACACTTTTTCCACATCACCGAGTTTTTTCACGATTTTTTCAATGATATGGTCTAAACCGGTGTATTTCCTGATAATGTTATTTAAGTCCGAATATAAGGGATGACTGGTATTTGCTCTGTAGATTTTTTTATTGCCGGATAAATTCGTTTTTAAAAGCCCCGCTTCTTCAAATCTGTTTAATTCAACCCTGATGGCATTTGATGATTCCCCGAACTCAGAGGCAAGATTTCGTAAATATGAGGTTGAATCTGAATTCAAAAAGAATTTCAGCAACAATTTCACCCTCGTCTTTGATGTGATAAGTGATTCTATCATTTAATTTTTTTGTTGCCTAAGTGTCTTCTTTTCCTAATCACTATATCAATTCATTTAAACTTCTTTACTAAGTATTATATCATATGTTTTAATAACCATATAATTCATTTTCGAGTAATAAAATTACTCATTTTTTATTAAAAGTCAAATACTTTTTTTAGTCCCTTATTTTTTCCCTCGAATATGTAAAATTAAAACCTTCTTTCAGCTAAAAATATGTAAAAAAATACCCCTCTTTTGCCACATTTCTCATCCGATGAACTCGCTTCATCGGATGAGGGATTCGAGATTTTTATTTCATTACTGCCAGTTTCCTCACAATACTATTTCCATATGCCTCAAGCCGGTAAAAATATATCCCGCTTGACAGTCCTTCTGCATTATACTGAACCGTATAATATCCCGCCTCTTTAAATTCGTTAACAACTATCGCCACTTCCCTGCCTAACAAATCAAATATTTTCAATGAAACCAATCCGCTCTCCGGCAAATCAAAATTTATATTGGTAACAGGGTTAAAAGGATTCGGATAATTCTGTGCAAGTTCAAATTTCTTAGGTACTCCGATTATAACTTCATTTTCAAGTTCGAAATATTCATAATTCCCGTTATAATCAATCTGCTTCAATCTGTATTTATATTTTCCGCTCGACAGATTTCTGTCCTCAAAGCAGTAACTCACCGGTTCATTGCTGTTTCCCTTGCCCTGAATAAATCCAATATTTTTCCATTCTGTTTCCTGACTCCTTGATTCTGCTTTCTGCACCTCAAATCCTGTGTTATTCTCTTCATTTTCTGTAATCCAGTTCAGTTTCACATCTCTGCCATTCACACTTGAACTAAATCCCAACAGACTAATGGGCATCCCTGTTTGTGTCCCTCCCGTGAAGTCGCTAAAACTTGTTAAGCCGGTTGTTGATAATTTATTATTGCTTGGTTCAGCAGAGCCATAAGTTTGCCAGACAGGTGCATTATATTTCCCCAGTATCATATATTGTTCATCTCCCTCAACATCGTTTTCAGTATAAAATAATTCAATATCATACGAATAATTTGTAATCCCCTCAGGTATAATAGTCCAATATCGGTTTATGAAATTTGTAGTACTGTTGTTGTATGGGTGTTTTTCATTTTTCATACTCACTGTCAGATATGCATTATTGAATTCCCCGGTGTTAAATTTAATATAAGCAGGTGAGTATTCGACCGATTCATAGTTATCGTTATCGCCAATGTGAAAATAATAATATTCACCGATATCCTTCACTCTAAGTTTTAATATTCCCTGATTCGTCCCATCATCGAGAACTATCATTTTTCCTACACCAGGGTCATTTAGATTTATACGTGTATTAACTGTAAGAAGATTTGAACCAAGAAACAAAAGACCATTTCTGATAGTTAGCGTGGAATCGACTGTTGTATTACCTGATAATTTAGTGTTGCAGTCAATAATTACTTCATCAAAATTTCCTGATAAAGATGGAATTGTAGATGAAGGATTAAATATTATGCCGATATCATCAAGTGCAAACTCATCCATATTTCCTGAACCGGTAATCTCATCTCCGTACCACTTGATATATAAGTATTCATTGTTTGCAATTGATAATCCTGTTATTGTGGTAGATCTTATATTACATTTCCAGTCAGGGCTTTTATATACATCAGCAAAAGATTCTAAATCTGTATTAATACTATGATTATATGTAACATCGTTCGTTGAATAATAAAATTTAATAACATTTTTTTTATCTTCATCATTTCTAACATATACTTTATATAAAATTGCTACTGAATTTATTGTTGATTCTGTTTTATTTTGAATTCTTAAATAAATATTGCCAGGAGTAAAATCATCTCCTGCCGGTTGAATTCCTAAAGCATTATTCCCTTGGGAGACAACAAACGAATAAATCCCTCCTGTTGTAACGCCGCCGGTTGAAGAACCTCTTGCAAAATCACCTGATGTTTTGCTATCCCCCCATTCCATATTACCATCGCTTAATCCATTTACTTTAAATGTATTAGAATTTAACTGACCTGTTGTTGGATTTGGTGTGAATCCACTACCTGCAAATTGTCCATTGTTTACATTAGGAACTGTGTTATCAAAATCAATCGTAAAAACTGTATTTGTCGATGAAATTTGCCAACCGAACGTAGGAGCAGATGTGGGTTGATTTCCTGTTAAGGGTGCAGTAATTAAATAATTTTCCAAACTTGCCGAGCCGTTGTAAGAATATAATGCTATATAGTAGTTTGTAGATTGATTTAATCCCGTAACATCAATTGTTTCCAAATCTCCTGTATAAACCACATAATTCCCCGTCTCTATTTGAGAACCGCTTCCAAAAACTGCATTACCTGTATATGTAGTCCCGTCAATCGGATTTGAATTTACTGCACTGCCGGATTTCATCAATACAATCGTATTTGTACCCGCTGCTTTTGTCCAGTTTATCGTCATTGTATTTAACCCTACGTTCGTAAAACTTAAATTCGTTGGCTGTTGTGTGGGCTCCGGAGATAGAACCTTCCCGGAAACTGTAACGTTAACAGACGTTGCACCTCCTCCTGAATTTGAAATTATTTCATTCTCATATAATCCCGCAGTCAGTTCTGCTTTTAATCTCACATAAATTTGAGTTTCTTCAATTGCAAAGCCATAATCTGTAAAAGTAATAGAAGGGGAAAAACTCACATCATCTGTGGAAACTTCATAATTTGTACTGCCTGTAATTATGACATCTGTTCCGTTGAGATTTGAACCAGTAAGTGTATAGTTTTGTGATGCAGAAGGTCCAGAACCCTGCACATACGAAAAATTTGATAAAGTTGTAGAATTTACTGATAGTGTTGGATTCGGGGTTCCAATTGTTACTTTAAAATTGTCAAAATAAGTAGAATTTGTTGTTTCTGTATTTGTACGATGAGACCAAACAAATCCAAATGCTTCAAGATTGTTATTTGTATATTCATCATCCATAATCGTTCCAATCAGATTTGTAACTCCTGACGACGGATCAGACCAAGTCAAATTATCATCTCTGATATACAAAGACCAAATATCTCCATTTGGATTATAAGTAACTCTTACACTGGCACAATTATTATACGAAGAAAGATCGTTAATTCCCGAAGATATAATATTAGTCGAAGTTGAATTTGATAACCCACCTGAATATTTTACTAAACGAATTGGATCTGGAGTCCCTGACTGACCATAAATAACCGCATATCCTGAACCCATGGTTAATGTTAAATCCGAACCTGCTAAAACAATAGCTGCACCATAGACACCTGCAGATATTCCATTTGGGCTAGAAATTAAACAGTTATATTTAAAATTAAATGTCCAGGTTATTATATCAGTATTTTCAGAAAGATTTACATTATAAGGAATACTGTAATTTGATGCACTTCCAGTAACATAAGAAATTCCATTTTCGGCTCCTGTACCATTTCCAATTCTTAAATAATTCGATTGTATTGATGATGTTATTCCATTAGCTAAAGTTGTAATATATGTCATAGAAGGGGTCCCTCCCGGACTTAAAGAAGTACGATTAAAATCGTCAATAAAAACTGTTGTCTGTCCCCATCCTGTATTTGTTAGGGATATAAATAATAATGCCATAAAACAGATGTTGTACAAATTTTTCATAATATTTATTATTTATAAATTTGTTAATAATATTTTCCAAGTAAGATTTTTTTGCTTGGGGAAATTTAAGAGATGTATTGGGTTGGATTTTGATTGTGGAACTCCCGACCATTAAAAAATAAACCTTCATATATATTTAATTCTGATTAGACAATAGTTTTAAATATTTTTAGACTTATTAGAATAAAATATACAATTTTTTTAAAAATAAAAAAATATATTTTTAGAGACCTCCCAAAGTCAGGGTTTTACAAGGTGGAAAATAGTTCTCCCTCATACGATGAATCCCGATTCTCTTCGTTCATACGGGATCTTTGACAAGTTCATTGGATGAGTGTCCGGTCACCTGACCAGCCGGAGATTTTCACGATGAGGCGTTCTTTGTCGGGGAGGATGTCGTAGCGGCGGGAGCGGTCTTTTGACATTTTGTCAACGAGGTTGAGGTAGAAATCGGATTTGTAAACAGGATGATTTGTATCTTTCGGGAAGTACATTGTGAGTTCATTGTCGTATAATGAAATTTTCTCGAGTCCCAGTTTTATTGCATTCCCGCGGATTCTGACAAGTTCAAAAAGTTTTTCCGTTTCTTCGGGAAGTTTTCCGAATCTGTCTGTTATTCCGGAACGCATTTCTTCCAGTTCCTTTTCTTCGATAATCGAATACAATTCCTTGTAAATATTCAGGCGTTCGTTGTCATCTTCGATGTAAGTTTTCGGAATGAATGCATTGAAATCGTTTTCGAAAATGAATCCGGATTTGCGCAGGCGTTCGGAGAGGGATATTTCTTTGGATAATTTTTCTATTGCCTCCCCCTGCCCCCTTCGAAGGGGGATAGTATCCTGTCCTGCATTTTGTTCCGGATTAAGATTGTTGAGTTCCGCAATTGCTTCATTAATTATTTCGAGATATAATTCGAATCCCACCTGCTTGACAAATCCCGACTGCTCCCTGCCGAGCAGATTTCCTACTCCGCGGATTTCCATATCGCGCATTGAGAGATTAAATCCCGAGCCGAGTTCAGTATATTCCTCAATTGCTTCAAGTCTCATCAGCGCAGATTTTGTAAGGGTTCCGATTGGCGGAGATACAAAATATGCATAAGCCTGTTTTTCGCTTCTGCCCACCCGTCCGCGCAACTGGTAAAGTTCTGCCAGCCCGAACATATCCGCATTGTTGACAATGATTGTATTCACATTCGGTATGTCAAGCCCTGACTCAATTATTTTCGTACAGACAAGGACATCAATTTTCTTTTCGATGAAATCTATAACCACATTTTCAAGTTTTGAATGTTTTAATGCGGGTTTCGTTAATTCTTCTTCCCTGCCGTCTCTGTCCATCTGCCCGTGTGCTACTGCAATTCTTGCAAGCGGCAGTATTGATTTCAACTTTTCAGCAACTTTATAAATCGTAGTAACTTTATCATTCACAAAATAAACCTGTCCGCCTCTCGATATTTCTTTTTTGATTATGCCTGCAATGAGGTCCCAGTTGAGTTTTATGATTTCCGTGAAAATGGATTTGCGGTTTTTAGGAGGTGTGTTGATAATTGATAAATCACGCGCACCAAGCATTGAAAAATTAAGCGTTCGCGGAATAGGTGTTGCCGTCAGTATTAAAGTATCAACATTGGGTTTGATTGCGCGAAGTTTTTCTTTGTGCTTTACTCCGAATCTGTGCTCTTCGTCTATTACAAGCAATCCGAGATTTTTGAATTTAACGTCTTTCGAAAGCAGTCTGTGAGTGCCTATTAATATATCAACTTTCCCCTCTTCAAGTTTTTTTAATATTTCCGTTTGTTCTTTTCTTGAATTGAATCTTGTAATGCATCCCGTTTCAACGGCGAAAGCGGATAACCTGTCCCTGAATGTATTGAAGTGCTGAATTGCAAGGATTGTTGTCGGGACAAGCAATGCAACCTGCCTGCCGCCGAGCACTGCCTTGAATGCCGCTCTAACCGCTACTTCCGTTTTGCCGAATCCGACATCGCCGCAGATGAGCCTGTCCATCGGGCTTCCGTGCTGCATATCTTTTTTTACATCAAGTGTTGCCCGTGTCTGGTCAGGTGTATCTTCATACATAAAACTTGCTTCGAGTTCACGTTCCCAGTGAGTATCCGCCCCAAACGCAATTCCCTCCATACTTTTCCGCTGTGCATAAATCAGTATCAGTTCCCGGGCAATATCCTGAACTTTCTTTTTTGTTCTTGATTTAATGGCTTCCCATTCGCCGCCGCCGATTCTCGTTAATTTCGGCGTGTATCCCTCGGTTGCAGTGTATTTTGAAATCAGGTTAATGTAATTCAGACTTAAATACATTGTATCATTTTTTGCATAAAGAATTTTTATGAAATCCTGCATTCTGCCTTCGGATGCCGATCTTATTTGCTGTGTAACCATTCCTGCAAATATTCCGATTCCGAAATCCCTGTGAACAACGTAGTCGCCGATTTTCATTTGTTTCAGTTCGTCAATACTGATGCTGCGGTATTTTTTCTTTTTCTTTTTATATTGCCTGAAATACCGCCCGAAGATTTGATGCTCCGTGTAAACAACTATTTTACCGCCCGGAAATATGAATCCCCTGTGAAGCGAATCTTCGAGGAAGTGGATTTTGTTTATTGACAGTCTGGAAGACTGTCCTACATCATTTTCTTCCATAAGTGATTTTAATCTGTCTGCCTGATATTTATCCGAGCAGGTAATATATATCTGATATTCGTTTTCAAGATGTGTTAATAAATTTTCATATAATTCCCTGATGTTTCCGCGGAAGTCGGGCTGGGGTCTGGAGCGGAAATTTATTGACGAAAGAGGCAGTCCGGTAGACTGTTCTACTAAATTATATCCGGTGAATTGTGAAATTAAGAAATAATTTTTCTTCGATAATTCCGTTTCTTCAGTATCAACGCCGTCTTCCACAATTATTAGTGTATCCTCATCGGCATACCCGAGGAGTGTATTGTTATCCTCCCCCTTAATCCCCCTCGAAAGGGGAACATCCGATTGTCCTGTCAAAGGTATTTTTACAATTTCCAGAGAATTTACCGAGCGCTGGGAGTTTATGTCAAATTCTCTTATACTTTCGATTGTGTCGCCGAAAAATTCAATTCTTACGGGAGAATAGAAATTTTCGGGATATATGTCCACTATCCCTCCTCTGACCGCATAGTCACCCGGCATTTCAACCAAATATTTTTTTTCGTAACCATATTGCTCAAGTTTAGAGATAAGTTCATCGAACTGATATTCGGCTTCTGATTTTAATACCATTATAGAAGATTTATATTGCTCCCTGCCGATAATTTTTTCTTTTAATTTCCCTGAAGTTGCAAAAACAATGTATTCATTTTCAGAAGCCATTAATCCCATTGCTTTTGTATTTTCTCCGAAGACACTGAGTTTCCCTTCAGAGTATATTGCACTCATTTCAGCCAGACCAAGTATAGAAAGGTCTTCCTGCAGCATCGAGAGTTCTTCCTCATTATTTCCGATGTACAGAATTTTCTTTCTTACTTTTCTGAAAATATATTCGAGCAGAAATGCTTTAAGTGAACCGTTTATCTTGCTGAATTCCCCTGCTCGATTATTAAAGTACGTACTTTCCCCCTGCGAATTCAGAATTCGCCCGATAATATGAAACTCATTTGAATTCCACAATATGCTCTTTATCTTCTCAAACATTCCATATTCAATAAATCTGCTCGCAAATAAAATAATCAATACATAAGAATTATTAAATCCTTTTTTTATTCTGCCTGTCATAAAATTAAACAGGATGAATCAATGATGCGGATTACACCGATGAAACGTATATACGCTGGAAATAACGGAAAAATTTATAATAGTTACACAAGGATGAATCTTAATTGCAGAGACGGTTTTTTCAGCCTTTTAAATTTATTTGCATAAAACTAATTTACCTGAGTTATGGATGAATCAAAATACCGTAAATACAGACCTGTCAAGTTTCTCGGACAGAATTTTCTTGTTGACGAAAATATCGCAAAAAAAATCGTTAAAAATATTGATATAACACCCGATGACCTGATTATAGAAATAGGTCCCGGCTACGGAGCGCTCACGAAATATATTTTAAATGAAACGAAGAAATATATCGGCATAGAACTCGACGATAAATTTATTGTTTCGCTTAAAGAAAAATTTCCGGAAATTAATCTTATTAACAAGGATTTTCTTAAACTCGATATACCCGATGAAATTTCCAAATTTAATTTCACCTGCAGGAATATTAAGATAGCCGGCAATATTCCCTATAACATCACGTCACAGATATTATTTAAATTATTCGAAAACAATTACCTTCTGCATTCCGCAGTAATAATGGCTCAGAAGGAAGTGGCACACAGGTTAATTGCTTCGCCGAATACAAAAGAATACGGTATTCTTGCCGTGCAGACACAAATTCATTCAAAAGCAAAACTTCTTTTCAATCTGCCCCCGTCGGTATTTTTCCCGAAGCCAAAAGTTGAATCAACGGTATTCAAACTTAATTTTCAGCCGGTTACTTTCATTCCCGACGAAAAGTTATTTACGGAAATCCTCCGCCTCGCATTCAATCAAAGAAGAAAAACTCTGAAGAATTCTTTATCGTCATTCTTCGCCAAATATTCGATTGAACCCTCTTCTCTCGATTTTGACTTTTCTTTGCGTCCCGAACAATTATCGCCTGAAGATTTTATTTCGCTTCACCGTCTCGTCTATTTGAGATTGAATAAGCCGCCTGACACGATTGTGTAGTGGTTAGTTATTAGTTGTTAGTGGTTAGTGATTAGTGGTTAGTGATTAGTGATTAGTGGTTAGTGATTAGTGATTAGTGGTTAGTGATTGATGAACTTTAGGAACTTTAGGAACTTTAGGAACTTTAGGAACTTTGTACTTACGCCTACTCGTTCAGGAATACCTGTTTTTTCATTCCGTACATACTCATTCTTCCTATAATTGTCTGAACTCTTTTATATTCACCGTTCAGCCAGAGCCTTGCCTGGTCTCTGTAGTGCGGACTAATATTCTGACCATTTTGTCCCGGCGGTAAAATTGAAAGGTAAGACCTTATATCTCCCATATCAATTATGAAGCGCATAGATGTACCCAGAAAAGAACTGAAATTTACTTTTTCCGCCGCATCTGTAAAACTGTATTCAAGACTGAAAACAGTCTCTCCTGCACCGTCCGCTTCATACGGTCCCAAGTCAAGAATCTGTGATAATGACTGAATATTTCCGAGTATATGTCCGAATTTTACTTTGTGCAGAACACCCCATTTCCATTTACTTACATCCGGCTCTTTAAAGTGTTTAGTCAGATGAATTACGGCATCTTTAAAACTTTTTAATAAAACATCGCGTAAATTTTCAAAATTATAGTCGTCAATAATTCCTATTACGCCTCTTCCCGTCGATTCTTTATACTCTTCTATTTTTACATTTAAAAATCTTTCTCGCATCAATTTCGAAGTGTTCCTCACGGGTATGCTCCCCAGCGTCAGGTAGTTTGCAAATATTTCTTCACCGAGTTTTTTTCTGTATAAATTGCCGTAAAGTTCCGCTTCAAACTGTGCGAATAGAGTTGCGGCTGTTGAGCTTGATTTGAAACTGAAATCCCAGTTTTTTAAAGCGTGCAAATAGTTTTTTTCCGTTTCAGTTAAACTGACCGGCGGACTGATTTTTTTTGCAGTATCTATTTCCAGTATGTTCGCTGCCCTGAAAAGGTAATTGCAAAGTTCTTTCGACATTAAATTAGTTACATCCGTCTGTATTAACTTAATTTCATCGGCAGAAAAATTATTTCGTTCTTTTAGCAGTTCTTCTATCCTCGCCGCTCTGTAATGAGGCTCGTATAAGTATGTAATGAAATATCTGTAATCTTTCTGAGGTTTGTTGTTTGCCGTTACTATGTAACCCGATGAAGGATTATATGTCTGCGGTAACTCTTCGAACGGTACGAACCCGCTCCATACCATTCCGCTGCTGTTCGGACTTATACCTGTTATTACCGCCTCTTCCCCGGAATATCTTCTTATGGGTATTTTTCCCGCCGTCTTGTATCCAATATTGCCTGCCGTATCGGCATATACAAAATTCAGTGCAGGTACCCCGACGGTTCTCAACGCATTCTTAAAATCATTCCAGTTCCCTGACATATTGATTTTATTCATCGCTCCCGCCTCGTCACTGTACTCGTAACCCGTCCATTTGAATACTACAATCTTGTCTAATCCCGGATTTATTTTTTGTTTATTTCCGAAACCGGTTGTTGACAAACCGGATATTACAGGTCCGAATTTAGTATTAAATACCAGATGAGAATATTCCTCTTTCTGTCCTTTTATTTTTATGTCTTCTATTGTACTGTCTATTTTTATACCCGATATGCTGTCAATATTTAAAATGAAATAATCCGTTTCATCATTCATTAATGAGGTTATTCCCCAAGATATTGCATTGTTGTTTCCAATTAACACGCCGGGAACTCCGGGAACGGAAAATCCTGATATGAAAAACCTTTCTGTTTTATCCGTTAATACAACTTCATACCACCTTGACGGCGTCATTAAGGATATATGCGGGTCATTTGCCAGAATCGGTTTTCTGCTTTCGGTTTTTCCTCCGCTAATTACAAATGCATTACTGCCGGTTCTCATTCCTTTTAATCCAAACCTCTCACGGAACTCCATCGCGGTTGTAATAAAATCTTTTAACCCCTCTGCCACATCGAGAGAGGCACTTGATATTGAATTACTGTTTGGGTGATTGAATGATTGGATGATTGGGTGATTGCTCCTGTCCACTGTCTCCTGCTTACTGTCCTCCGCTTTCTTAATCGTATAGGTTTGTTCCGGATGATTATCCGGTATGAAATCCATTGCTCTCGTAACACCGAATCTGTTTATTATATTAATAAAATTATACTCCGCATACCACGATATATTTAACTCCCAGCCCATTAATCTTATTATTGAGACGCAATCTTCCGGCTTCCATTCATCAGGTTTATAATCAAGGATATCAAATTCAAGCGGTAAATTTTTAATATTTGAATTTAAAAACAAATTAATTCCGTCGGTATAGTATTTCAGAATTTCTTTTGTCTGCTCCGGTAAATTATCGTAAATTTTTTTCGCTGCCTTTCCGATTCCGATTGTTCTGTATAACTTGTCGTATTCAAGAACATCCTTTCCCATTATTTCCGATAGTCTCCCTTCCGCAATCCGTCTCGAAAAATCCATCTGCCATAGTCTTTCCTGAGCGTGCGTGTAACCGAGAATAAAATACATATCTTTTTTATTTCGTGCTTCTATGTGCGGTACTCCGAAGTCGTCTCTGTATATTTCGACAGTATCTTCTAAATCTTCTATGATAAATATTCCCTGCTCGCTATACTCGCTTTTCCCCGATAAATTCTGAAATAAATAAACTGATGTGATTAAAAAGACAATAACTACCAGTATTATTCCTATTGTATTTTTTGATAATAAAAATCTCGGCATAAAAATTTTACTTTAACAATACAAATATAAATGTTACCTTTATTAATTACAATTTAGTCAAGCAGGACAGGTTGCAGAAGTTAATCACGGAAGAAATTGAATGATTTGACTATTGGTTGACCGGTTTTTGGTTATTGGTCGTTAATTATTAGTTGTTATTTGATTTAACATTCTTATTTTTAATTAAATTGATTATTTACATCCATGGTTTTGCAAGTTCAGGAAATGCCCGAAAAGCAGGTGAAACAAAGAAATATTTTAAAAATAAAAAAGTTTTGTCCCCTGATTTACCCGTCGAACCGGAACTTGCATTTTCAATTCTGAAAGACATTACAAGAGACGCCGATTTTAAAGCAAATTTAATCGGTTCATCTCTCGGCGGATTCTACGCGATGCTGCTGTCCGCAATTTACGGTCAGAAAGCCGTTTTAGTTAATCCCGCAGTTGAAGCACATAAATCCCTTATAAAATACATCGGAGAACATACTAACTACGATACAAATGAAAAATTTTTATGGACTCAGGAATATGTAACACAACTGGATAACCTTTACAGCGAATATTTTAAATTCATAAACCAAACAAATCTTTTTCTTTTACTTTCAAAAGATGATGAACTGATTGACCATTCCGTCACTAAATCAGCCTTTCCGAATGCAGGTAAAGTTGTTGAATATGAAAATTGCGGACACCAGTTCTCCCGATATCAGGAAGCACTCTTAGAAATCGACAGATTCTTATACGGAGGTTAGTGGTTAGTGGTTGGTGGTTAGTGGTTAGTGATTAGTGGTTAGTGATTAGTTACATTATGAACTTAATAAACTTAACGAACTGTAAAAACTTTACAAACTTTACGAACTTTACGAACTTTACAAACTTTACAAATTTTACAAATTTTACAAACTTTATTAACTTTACAAACTTTACGAACTAATTTGAACTTTTTACACTTTTTTCTTTTTATTATATTTACAGGTTAAACATAAATTCAGGAGATATAAAATGGAAGATTTCGGAATAACACAAGAAGATATAAAACTGATACAGGACAGTTTCGGCAAAGTATGTGATACAAACTGCTGGGAATTATTGTATAAAAAACTTTTCGAACTCGATAAGGAAATACCCGCACTATTCAAAGGTGATATGAAAGACCAGCAGCACAGAATTATGACGATGATGAAAATTGTCGTTGAAGGATTAAATCATCCGGAAATTATCATTCCCGCCATCCAGAAAATGGGGCAAAGGCACATAGAATATGGAGTTCAGGAGAAATACTATTCCACATTTAAAAGTGCCCTTATGTTCGCACTCGGTCAGACACTCGGCACGGATTTTACCCCGAACGTTAAAAAATCCTGGGAAAAATTCTACGACCTGCTTGCATCAACAATGAATGAGCAGTAATCAATTTTTAATTGAACAATCAAAATAATAAACAGATATGAAATCAGATATTAAAGATAAAACAAACGATAATATAAATTTTACAAAAGAAGAAGTACTGAACGATTATAAAATAGCATTTAAAAGCAGACAGGCAAGCATAATCGGTCGGAAAGAAGCATTAATCGGAAAAGCAAATTTCGGTATTTTCGGAGACGGCAAGGAACTTGCACAGATTGCAATGGCGAAGACATTTCAAAACGGCGATTTCCGTTCAGGGTATTACAGAGACCAGACCTTTGCATTTGCAACAGGAATTTCAGATATAAGCGAATTCTTCGCACAACTATACGGCAATACAGATATAAATTTTGACCCTCATTCGGGCGGACGCGGAATGAACTGTCATTTCGGTTCAAGGCTTCTGGATGAAAAAGGTAAATTTAAAAATCAGATGAACTCAAAAAATACTTCATCCGATATTGCGCCCACAGCGGCGCAAATGCAGAGACTACTCGGGCTTGCCTATGCGTCGAAATTATACAGAAATAATCCTGAACTCAAATATCTTAAAAATTTCTCAAATAACGGAAACGAAGTTGCTTTCGGAACAATCGGCAACGCAAGCACGGCAGAAGGGGTTTTCTATGAAACCATTAATGCCGCAGGCGTACTGATGGTTCCGCTTGCAATGTCAATCTGGGACGACGGATTCGGAATCTCGGTTCCGAACATTTACCAGATGACAAAATCCAATATTTCAGAAATATTAAAAGGTTTTGAATACAGCGAGAAACTCGAGCAGGGATATAAAATATACGATATACCCGGCTGGGATTATGAAAAACTTGTCAAGACTTACAGGGAAGGTATAGCAATAGTTCGTGAAAAACACATTCCCGCAATATTTCATATAACCGAATTAACACAGCCCCTTGGACATTCAACTTCAGGTTCACACGAGAGGTATAAAACAAAAGAAAGACTGCAGTGGGAAGCTGAATTTGACTGCATAGCACAATTCAGAAAATGGATAATTAAAAAAGGTTTTGCTTCGGAGGAAGAACTTAAAAAACTCGAGGAAGAAGAAAAAGTTAAGGTCAAGAAAATACAGCAGAAATCGTGGGATGATTTTCTTAATCCCGTAAAAAAAGACAGAGAGGAATTAAGCAAACTCCTGCTGGATACCGCGGCGAGTAGTATTTCAGGCAAAGAACTTAAGAAAATACAAGATTCAATGTTCAAGGCACTTGAAACAACCCGAAGGGTGGTATCTGCAGCAGCGTTTGAAGCATTAAGAGTTACCGTAAACGACAAAGACGAAGTAAGAAAACCGCTTGTAGAATGGACAAATAAATTCAAAGAATTTAATTTGAATAATTACGGCTCGCATCTTTACAGTGAGTCTGATGAATCACCTTTAAGAATAAAAGAAGTCAAGCCCGTCTATAAAGATAACGCAAAGAAAGTTGACGGAAGAGAAATACTGCTCGCATTTTTTGATATGGCATTCAAGCGCGACCCGAGAATTTTTGCTATCGGAGAAGACATAGGACAACTCGGCGACGTGAATCAGGGAATGGCAGGTCTTCAGGCAAAGTACGGCGATATCAGAATTACCGATACGGGAATCCGCGAATCAACAATCGCAGGGCAGGGAATCGGCGCAGCATTGAGAGGTCTCAAACCGATTATTGAAATTCAGTACCTCGATTATTTACTATATGCATTTCAGATTATCAGTGATGACCTTGCAACACTTCATTACAGAACCAAGGGCGGACAGAAATCGCCCGTAATTATCAGAACCCGCGGGCACAGGCTCGTCGGTATTTTTCATTCAGGCTCGCCTATGGGAATGATTACACACGGATTCAGAGGTCTGCACGTGTGCGTTCCGAGAAATATGACTCAGGCAGCAGGATTTTATAACACACTCCTGAAAGGCGATGACCCGGGAATAATTGTCGAAAGACTTAACGCTTACAGATTCAAGGAACTTCTGCCCGATAATCTTTCCGAAATTACGGTACCGCTCGGTGTACCTGAAGTATTAAAGGAAGGAAAAGATATTACTCTTGTTACTTACGGTGCCTGCGTAGATATTGCGGCATCTGCTATTGAAAAACTCAAGGAACATAATATTTCTGTCGAACTGATAGATGTCAGAACATTATTACCGTTTGACAGATTTGGTATAATTCTCGAATCGTTAAAGAAAACAAATAAGATTCTTTTCCTCGATGAAGATGTTCCGGGCGGTGCAACCGCATATATGATGCAGCAGGTAACAGACGTTCAGGGCGGTTACAGATATCTTGATTCCCCGCCGCGTGCATTAAGCGCCAAAGCACACAGACCTGCATACGGAAACGACGGTGATTATTATTCAAAACCAAACACCGAGGAAGTATTCGAAGAGGTTTATAAAATTATGCACGAATCAAATCCGAAAATGTATCCGATGTTTTTCTAATAGAGACAAGGCATGCCTTGTCTCTACGAACATATCCCCGCCGCAACTGCCATCAAAAGCCAATCACTAACAGCCAATTTGAATTTATTATAAATATAAAAAAAACTAACTTACACAAATTATAAAACACAATGAAAAAAATAACTTCTTTATTTGTAATTCTCATTTTGTCGGTCAGTTTCAGTTCTGCTGCTTTCTCGCAGTGGAAGGAAACCGGGAAACCCTATTCGATTATCTATTCGGTATTTGTTAAAGATAATCTGATTTTTGTCGGTACTCCGATGGGAATTTACCGCTCCCTGAATATGGGCAATACATGGAATTCCATTAATCTCGGCGTAATAAATTTATACGTAAGTCATTTCGCCGTAAGGGAAAATTTAATATTTGCAGGGACAAAAGACAAAGGGCTTTTCCGTTCAAATGACAACGGCAACACGTGGCAAGCCTCGAACAGGGGTCTGCAAAGCCAAGAAATTAATGCTTTGCTGATAAATGATACGGATATTTATGCTGCCGCGGGGGAATCACTTTACCTGTCAATTGATGATGGTGATTCATTTCAGCCGTTGCAGGGAATTTCAAATGTAAGAGCTCTGGTTATTAAGGATAATGTTCTCTACGCTGCCACGAAAGACGGGATATATATGACCGAAGATAAAGGCGAGAACTGGTTTAAAATAAGTTATTCCGTCAATGCCAAGTCACTTGCTGTCAGCGGGGAAAATCTCTTCGCGGGAACTGAATCAACAGGAATTTACGTATCAAAAGACAACGGCAGGAACTGGCTTCCCACAAATTCCGGCTTACCTGAATATTCAACCGTTAACTCAATTGCCGTAATCGGTTCAAGTATATTCGCAGGTACTGACGGTGCAGGAGTTTTCTTTTCAATTAACTACGGTGTTAAGTGGATGCCGGTAAATAACGGTCTTACAAGTTTGAGAGTACTTTCCGTATTTGCAAGCAGGAATTATCTTTTTGCGGGTTCGTTCGGAGGTTTATTTTTTTCAATCGATAACGGAAATAAGTGGACAAACATCAGTGCAGGTATCAGCAACAACCAGACTATAAACTGCTTTGCCGCTAACGGAGATATACTTTTTGCCGGTACAAATCAGGGCAGAATATTTACTTCTCTTAATAACGGTGATGTCTGGCTTTCATATAATAATTCAAATCTTGTTCAGGAAACTCAGGGAAAAATTTCTTCTTCTGTCGGCAATATATATGCATTAACAACGAATGTAAATTCCCTTTTTGCTGCAACGGATAACGGGGTTTATCGTTCTTTCGATAACGGAAATACATTTAAATCCATAAGTACAGGACTTATTCCTGCAACTACTTACTCAATTGCAGTTTTAAGAAGCATACTTTATGCAGGAACAGGTAACGGAGTTTATATCTCCAATAATGACGGTATATCCTGGATACGGACCGGATATCCTGCGTTATCAATGGGAAAGGTAAATTCCCTCGCACTTAAAGGAAATAATATTTACGCGGGAATAAGCGGTAACATATATTCAGTTATTAACAAAGGAAGTGAAATAAATAATACTTCATTCAACCGCCCTTATGAATTTCCCGCACTTGCTTATAATGAAGATTATCTTTTTACTGTTACAAACGGCGGCGGTTTTTTCAGAGCAAATCTTGACGGAAACGGCTGGGATGATTACAACGACGGGTTGAAAAATATGAATCTTACTTCACTCGTTGTCTCGGGTGAAATTATTATAGTAGGTTCCTGGGGCGGCGGTATTTTCTATTCGACGGATGAAGGTGATGAGTGGTACAGTATAAACGACGGACTGGAAGACCTAAATATTAAATCATTGTTAATTAATAAAGGCTTCGTTTTTGCCGGAACCGAATCAGGGAAAATCTATAAACGGGATTTAAACCAGTTTGTAGAAAAATAAACGCCGTTTCTAAAGTAATGAAGTTATTTATTCTTAGTTTTCAAAGGCAGAACACCTGCTAACTCTCCGATAACGTTTACTAATTCCGTTCCTGACGGGACGATAATTTTAGCATTCGACTTCAGTGATTCTTCGAGTGTTTCCAGTTTCTTCAATAACTGGGCATTACCTCTGAAATATTTATCTGCGGCTTCATTCACAAGTTTAATTGCTTCTGCCTCGCCTTCGGCGTGCAAAATTTTTGATTGTTTATATCCTTCGGCTTCTTTTATTTTTGAACGCTTCACTCCGTCTGCAACCGTTTCCGCCGCAGTTGCATAATCAATTGCCGATATTTTTTCATTTTCCGCTTTTACAACTTTATTCATTGTTTCCTGAACATCACTTGGCGGGTCAATTTGTTTTAATTCTGTACGTACGATTTCAATTCCCCAGGTTTTAGTTTCCTCGGCAAGAGTTTTGTGTAATTCGGCATTCATTTTTCCTCTTTCGCTGTTTGCGGATTTCAGCGTCAGTGTCCCTATAATATTTCTTAGTGTTGTCCGGGCAAGATTAACAATCTGCCATTTGTAATTATTGACATTGTATTGTGAATTCTTCACGTTTTCTTCATCTTCCAGTACCCTGAAATATACCTGAGCATCAACGCTGGCATTCAGATTGTCGTTGGTTATTATTTCCTGAGGCTCGGCATCTATCATTTGTTCCGTTATGTTAATCGAATACATTTTGTCTATAAAAGGTACAATCCAGTTATATCCGGGATTAGCAAACTTTTTATATTTTCCGAGTCTTTCTATCAGACCTCTGTTTGTCGGTCTGACTATTCTTACTCCCGACAGGAATAAAAAGAATACTACGGCAATGATTATGAAAATTGCAAAGTTCAATTGTGATTCCATATCTGTCTCCTTTAAATTGTTTGGTTTATTAGAAGATAGATAAAAATCCGTTTAATACATAGATAATACGGATGGTGATATTAATAATTTTATTTCTAAACATTTTCCTGAGAATGTGATGTGTGACCCCGTCGAAAAATTTTTTTATTGGCGATTCAATTACAACGAAGTAATTATTTTTCCCTTGTAAAAAGAAACTTACACACTTTTCCGGATTTTTTTATTCGAATCCTCTTTTTTTAATTTATATTTCTTCCTGATTATTTCCAGATCTTTTTTCTCTAACTCCGGTTTTTGCAAATACCTTTCTGTTAACTTATCTCTGATATCTCTCATCATTTTGACTGAATCGAATTTTTTTTTATACATTTAAAACCTCCCTTGGATTTCTAATTTCTAAAATATTATATCCATATTTTAAATTAACGGAATTATACAGACGGATTAACTTATAATTCACAATATGTTTGAAATTCCAACTGACAAGAATATCAACTTTATTTACAGTCGCTATGGCTATGTGACGTGCGTCTAATAATGATTTCTCGGTTACAATTTTTTCTTTTATATATTTATATGATAAATCTTCAGCCTCATCATTGAGTAACACGTATTTAATGAAATTATCAGGAATTTTTTTCAGTGAATTCCGTATATGTCCGGGAGCGAAAGATAATTCTTCTAAAGTAGTATCTGAAATTACAGCGGTTTTTTCCCCTGAAATAAATTCATCAAACAATTTTTCAGACCATAATTTAAATTCGTCGTCAAAAAGCCCTCCGATAACCGAAGTGTCTATATATATTTCCATAATATTATTAATATTATTTTATAATAAATATATGAATAAAACATAAAATAAACAACCTTACAAAAAATACAAAACTTTTCATAATAATTATTAAATCTCCTCAAAATTTCCTTATCCGATGAAGAGAGTTAAGGGGATGAGAACAAATTTTTACGGATGCATACGTACAACTCTCTCTACGGCGAGTCTTTTACCTGACGGAGTCGGTATTTTTGGTGATATTTTTTTTATTAACATATTACTCCGGCGGAGTAAAAAAGAAAAACCCGAATCTCTGATGATTCGGGCTTTTCTTCTATAACTAAATTCTATAACTAACTTCTGATTATTTGATAAGCATCATACGTTTTACATCAGTAAATCCGTTTACATCAAGTCTGTAAAAATAAACTCCGCTCGCTAAATACGAAGCATCAAAATCAATTGTGTAATTTCCTGCTGCCTTCACATCATTAACAAGATTAGCAACTTCCCTGCCGAGAACGTCATAGACTTTCAGTGTAACGAGTCCTTGCTTCGGAATTGCAAAATTAATCTTTGTTGTCGGGTTGAACGGGTTCGGATAATTCTGTGCCAAATCATATTTTGTCGGTAGTTCATTTCCGATTTGCGATAATCCCGTGGTTCCCGGATTCAGAATTAAACTGATATTCGGTAATGTCGTATATGAAGTACTCGGAGATGTAAGTTGTACACATCCGTCGCCGCTTGATAAATCCGAATGCTGATGTTTATTTCTGTTGGTTGCAGCAGAACCGTTAACTGTAGTATTCGAAGTGTAACTTGAATTATTGAAACAGATTTCAATCAGCAAATTCTTGTCTCCTTCATAATGGAAAGGCGTCTGCAATTGAATATATTGCCAGCCGGTACCGGTTACCGTATAAGTCCCGCTGTAAGCAGTTGTCCAGCCGGTTGATGTAAATCCGGTTATTGAAGTTGCGGTTGTATTCTGCATTTTCACCATAAATCCGTTCATAGTCTGTGATGCCGCCGATATTACATTAAATCCGATTTTCTGAATATAACCGCCGGAAGGTACGTTTATTTCACTTCCCAAATAAAGCATATCAGTTCTGCTGTCCATATAGAATGTATAGAAGGGCCAGCCGGTTGAGGTCGTTCCTGTACCTATATTGATTGTCGCCTGATTGATAATCTTGAAACTGTACAGTTGTGTTGAATCTGTATTATGCGCAGATGAATTATCCATTGCAAATATTCTGTAAAATATTGAATCGCCGGGTTCAACATAACTTTGCGGTGAATTAAACGCAGCCGAATAATTACTTCCGCTCTGGAATAGTAATTTGAAATGGTTAATTCCGTTTGATGTTGAGTTTTTATACCATCTGACCCAGACAGAATCAATCCCGATGTTATCTGTTGCAGATGCTGTAACAGTCGGGGGCCATTGTAATTTTGGAGTCTCGCCTATTACAGTGTGCGTAATTACCGGATTTACATTATCGGGTGATGCGATAAATGAAAATACTTCAGCAGGACAATTGCCCGGAAGTTTTCCGATTCTTCCCATTGTATCAATTGTCATAATATAATATCTGTAAGTTGCTGCTATTCCGTTTCCCGGAATATTTGCACTCCAGTTATTGCCGCTTGTATTTGTCATTAAAACACTGTCATATACCGTTGTGCTGTTTCTTGACCAGAATAATTTTGTAGAATTCGGTACTAAAGGAGCGTTTGCAGTATTTACAACACAGTTTACCGGATAAGGTCCAGTTACATTTTCCGTATTTGGTAACGGTGTATGCGATATTGACGGTCCGAGCGGGACGCCTCTTGTTAACAGAACTGAACAGTCGCCCAGAATATTATATTGTTCCATTAATTTCAAACCTTCACCGGAACTTCCACCCCATTTATCCATAGCATACATAACTCCGAAGAAACTCATCGCACCTGCGGTTTTCCTTTTCTGCCTTGATAACATATGATTTGCAAATAACTGCATATCACAGGGCGGTACCCAACTTGCGTTTGTCGAAGAAGCATAAGCACCGATAACACCTCTTGGACTTGCCGTATCACCTGCTCTTAAAAGCGCTTCCGCAAGACATTCATTCAATGTAAATTTACCGTTCAAGCAGGCAACATCAACAAGATACGGATTCATCCAGCCGTTTGCCAGTTGATATGCATTTGTTACATTGAATCCCGTATTGCTCCAGGACGTTCCCGAGCCGTGTCCGATATAATTCAGAATATATCTGCCGTCGTTGAGAACTGTAATCAGACTTTGTGCATTCTGAGCAGGATGATTAATTTTATCAACGTGAGTGAATCCTCCGAGCAATAATGTATCTCTGACCCAATTCATTCTTATTGAATCTGTATAAGAAGGTGTACCTCCATTGTCAGGACCTGCGACACCTGTCCCTTTATTATACCAAGGGGCACCAAATACAATATCTCTTTCAAATTTAATAAACTTCGTAATTACATAATTAATACTTGCCGCATTCTGACAGGAAATTCTCGATATGAATGCATCAGGATATGCATCAGTACCTGCTAATTTTACATAACAGGGGTCGGAAGCCGCTGCTTCATACACTCCGCTCAATGTCGGCATATCTGCATAATCACCAACAAGAATAATATATGTTACTGAACCTGTCGAATTATACATATTCTGTATGTACGTCTTGATTGCTGCCGCACCTGAACCTGTTATTGTAGGATATTCAGCAACTGTTACATCCATTCCCCTTGCCTGTTTCCAGCTGATGAAAGGTTGAATTGTTGTCATGTATGCAGTCGGGCATACTACGAGCATTTTTCCCGGCTCAGGGATAGAATCAAATCTGGTTACACCCATTCCGTAATTCATAAACATTTCTCTGTAAAACGGAGCATATTCACCGCTGACTTTATTCAATGCACGTAACCGGTAAAACGGATTAACTGCAGTTTTTCCTGCGTCCACATAGATTTCGATTGTTAATTTTTTATAAATTTTCAACTGACCTTTGACAGGATTATACTGCAAAGGGTTAATCTGAACCGTCATACCGCGCAAATCTCTTACAATATATGGTTCGTCTAATTTTACAATATCGCCGGGATAGAATTCATCAGTTGAATAAACCGAACCGAAAGTATAAGGAATACTATTCGGGTCTATATCCCTTGTAAAATGCCCTTTTGAAGGCATAATCTTTCCTATTGATATAACTTCTGTTTCTTCGGACAGAATGCGGTAGCTCATTGCAGATAAATCAGGTATTACAACACTTTTTCTGAAGATAGGAATTTCAGGTTCGCCCGCTACCATTGTTGATGCAAATCCGGGTGTAGTCAAAGCAATGTATGACTCACCGTTGATTTTCACTTCCGATTGATTGTAACCGTTGAAAGTGAATTCGATTTTTATTGTCTGACCGGAGTTTTCTAAAACTCTCGGTGTCATCCCTTCACTAACATACTGAGAGTATGATAAACTCGTAATTAGAAGGGAAGATAAAATGAGAAGTAAAAATTTTGAAACTTTCATATTTTATTTTATTTTATATAACTTATGAAATTAAATATATTCTTTTATTAATACAATATATAAAGCTTGAAAAGTTTTTTTATCGTTTTATTAAACCCCGGAGGGGTGAGATTTTTCCCCCGGCTTCGCCGGGGGTTACACATATTAAACCTGCTCCGCAGGTTTTTATCATGCTATAAATATGCGACTCTTTCGGAGTCGAGTCTTTTTGATAAATAATTGCTATGAATTATTGAAAATCTGCGGGTATTCTCCTCATCCGATGAACAAGTTCATGGGATGAGTAGAATATGCGACTCTTTCGGAGTCAAAAGAAAAAGCCCCGTTCTTATTCAGAAAAGGGCTTTTTAATTCTAATCTCCTGTCTTCTGACTTCTGTCTCCTGTCTACTTGATAAGCACTAACCTTTTCACATCACTGAATCCGTTCACATCCAGTTTGTAGAAGTAAACACCGCTTGCCAGATATGACGCATCAAAATCAACTATGTAATTTCCCGCCGTCTTGACTTCGTTCACAAGATTGGCAACTTCCCTGCCGAGAACGTCATACACTTTCAGTGTGACAAGTCCCTGCTTCGGAATTGCAAAGTTAATCTTTGTTGACGGATTAAACGGATTCGGATAATTCTGTGCAAGTTCGTATTTAATCGGAAACTCATTTCCTTTTTGAGAAATGCCGCTAATACCCGGATTAATAACTATGCTGATGTTGGGCAGTGTAGTATAAGTTGAACCCGGAGAAGTTAACTGAACACATCCGTCGCCGCTTGACAAATCAGAGTGTTGATGTTTATTCCTGTTAGTTGCCGCCGTCCCGTTTACTGTTGAATTGGAAGTATAACTCGAATTGTTATAACAAATTTCGATTAACAGGTTTTTGCCTGCTTCATAATAGAACGGAGTCTGTAATTCGATATATTGCCAACCTGTTCCGGGAACTGCATAAGTTCCGTTGTATGACGTTGTCCAGCCGGTGTTTGTGAAAGCGGAGATGGAAGGGACTGTTGTATTCTGCATTTTAACCATAAATCCGTTCATCACCTGCGATGCTGCACTCACAACATCAAATCCAATTTTCTGAATATATCCGCCTTCCTGTAAACCGATTTCACTTGAAAGATAGAGCATATCGGTTCTGCTGTCCATATAAAATGTATAATAGGGCCATCCTATTGCAGTAGTTCCGGTACCGATATAGATAGTCGCCTGATTGATAATTTTAAAATTGTATAATGCAGTCGAATCGGTATTATGTGCCAGAGAGTTATCCCTTGCAAATACTCTGTAAAATATCGAGTCGCCTGCTTCAACTTCAGCCTGAACTGAATTAAATGCTGCCGAATAAGAATTGCCGCTCTGCGAGAGTAGTTTGAAATGCTTTATCCCGTTTGCTGTCGTATTCTTATACCATCTTACCCATACTGAATCAACACCGATGTTATCCGTGACTGTTGCCGAAACGGTTGCAGGCCACTGGAGTTTCGGAACATTTGCAAGTGCGGTGTGCGTGATTACCGGCATTACTGTATCAGGTGATGCGGTAAATGCAAAGTAATTCACCGGTGCACCTATAGGCAATATTGATGTTAATCCTGCCGTATCAATTGTTTTGATGTAATATTTATATATTGCAGGTTGTCCGTTTCCGGGAATGTTATATGTCCAGTTGTTCCCGCTTGAATTTATCATTGCAACGCTGTCAAATACAGTTGTTCTTGTCCAGAATAATTTAGTTGTAACAATCGGACTCAATGCAGGTGTAACTACACAGTTAATTGTATATGGTCCGTTTAAATTTTCCGTATTAGGAAGCGGAGTATGTGAAATTGCGGGTCCGTAACTCAACTGGTAAATTGACGGGTCACCCATACAGTTGTACATTTCTATGTATCTCTGCATCATTCCTGTCATACTTCCGAAATGCTGAACGAGATAAATTTTCCCTTTAACAAAACTTTCCGCATTTCTTTTCAAATTATCAGTAAACATTGCCCTGCCGATTCTTCTTTCGAGTATATCGTCCTCATCCCAGTATGAATTAACGGATGAGCCCCAGAAGATTACACCTGCTTTAGGACTTCTTATCCAGGTTTCCGCAAAACATTCCGTTGTTAAATGAAATGTGCCCGTTATGCAGGCAAAGGAATATACATAAGGAAATATTGTATTGTTAAGAGCATTAACATTTGCCTGACTGAAAGGCGGACCGTCTGCCCAGGAAGTATTAGAACCGTGTCCCGAATAGACAGCGAATATTTTACCCGAATCAATAGATTGTGATACCTGCTGAGTCGTTGCACCGTAATACGAATACAACTTTGTGTTCACGGTAAAATTATTCGGGATGAAGAATGAATCTATTACAAAATTATGTGTACCTTCAGTAATTGTATGATTATCGGTTGACGCCATGAATACGTTTTTCTTCCAGAGACTGTTAACACTGCTTTCCATATATATTGTTTTGTTTATTATGTTGGAAAGTTGCGTCAAGTTCAGCACGGGAAATCTCCCGAGAAATGCATCAACCCATAAATCGTTTCCTTCGAGCAATGCGTAGTTCCAGTCGGTATTCGGACTTCCCGTACCTCCGCCTGTCCAGCAGGGTATATCAGGAACGTCACCTACGAGTAATATAAATTCCGGTCGTGTATTAATGTTGTTATATAAATTCTGTATATAAGTTTTTATGGCAGTATTTGTAGTACCCGTAACAGTAGTATTAACAACCGTTACATTAAATCCAAGTCCCTGCTTATGAGTAACAAAAGGTGTTAATCCGCTTTCGAGTGCGGGAGTTGTAATTATTAAATAATTATTCGTGCCTTTTGTATTCTGCATTTCATAATTTACAAATGCACTGCTGAAAAATTCGTCCATTGCAGGTCGCGGAGAGAAACCGATAACGGGTGCGGTGCTTAATTCAATTTTGAAACTTCCTTTTGATGTAGTGTATAATTCGTTCGTTGACGGATTATATATATAAGGAAATATCGTTACCATAACACTCTTTGCTCCGCCGAGTATGAACGGCTCGGATACTACCGCGAAAGGCTCGTTTATACTTCCTTTTGTATTATAATAATTTTCATCAATAACAAACGGATATACTTTGTTCGGGACTTTTTCCCTCGGCGGCTGAACGGGGTATATGCTATTTTTTAATACCGTCAGACTCTTGTCCTGACTTAAAACTTTTATAGCCGGTGTGTTTTCATTCTTTCCAATCATAAGAAAGAAAGAAATTTGCGGCAGCATCGGCTGACCGACAACTGATGTAATTCCGTATTCGGGAATTTCGATTTTCGTGTATATATTGTTTTCAACTTTTACACTTGTTGTTTTGGAAACGGGAATGTTAAAATCAATAACATAACTGTTCCCGACTTTTGTTAATTTCACGCCTTCCGGAGGAATTCCGGCAAAAGAAACAGACGTTAAAATTATGAGAACAAAAATTGTTCTGAAAAGAGATTTCATTAATTTATAATTATTTGGTTAAGAATATTAATTGACGTGATTGAAAAATTTATAAAACATATTTAAATTTAGCCTTAATTTTAACCATTTTAACATTTAATTACTATGAAATTATTTTGTTATGATTTTCATTTTATATTAATCAAAGATTAACTCTTCTGGCGGAGTAAAAATATTTTTCGTGTGATTCAGTTTTTTTTCGTGTCTTCCATGGTTCGATTGCGTAATGTTTTCAAAAAGTCATCTCCCGATTTTCCTCCCCCTACCCCCTCCAAAGTGGGGCAGCAGTAGATTTTCATTCCGTGTTATTCTGTGTTTTTTTCCGTGAGTTTCGTGTTTCGATTGCGTAATGTTTTTTTTGTATCCTTCGTCCGATGAGCAAGTTCATCGGACGAAGGATAACCGATGAATAAAAAAAAGGCAGTCCCGGCAAGCCGGAACCACCTTCCCTAAAATGAAAACAAAAATTTAACTCTTTATATTTTTCAGTATTTCAACTGCCCTTTCGGGAGTCAATTTCGTATAGACCTTATTATTAACCATCATCGCCGGACCCTGGTCACACATTCCGAGACAATTCGTATATTCCAGCGTGATTTTCTTATCTTTAGTTGTTTCTCCGAATTTTATCTTTAATTCTCTGCAGATTGCATTCTCAACCGCATCTTTTCCCGATATATCACATATAATAGTTCTGCATAAACGTACAATATTTTTGCCTTTCGGTTCACTATTTAAAAACGAATAAAATGAAATTACACTGAATACCTCAACGGGGTGTATATCAAGCATCCGTGCAATTTCCTGCTGAGCGAAATCTGAAACATAATTATGCTCTCTCTGAACTGCCTGAAGTATCGGCAGCAAGGCGGAGCGGTCATTTCCGTATTTCTTTACATAACCTTCGATTTCTTCTGTTAATGTGTTTTTTTCAAGTATCAACATTGTTCTGAAAATTGTTTATTTTTTTAATAACTTTTCTACTTTTTGTATTAATGTATCCGGTGAAATCGGCTTTTCGACGAAATCATCTACCGGAACCATTTCACTTACACCAAAATCCATTCCTACAGTCTTGGAAATTGATGTGTACATTATTATAGGAGTCTTAATTCCTTCTCTTCGGAATTTCTGTGCAAGGAAAAATCCGTCATCGGGTTCATCCATCATCACGTCAAGGATAATTAAATCAGGATTTTGCTTTTTAACAATTTCGTAACCTTCTTTAGGATTTGTTCCTAAAACAACCTCATAACCTTTCGAATTTAATACAAGTAAACTTGCTTCCCTGATATCGGGGTCGTCATCAATGACGGCAATTAACGGCATATATAACCTCCAGTAATATAAATTTTTTCATAAAGTATAACATATAAAATATACCGCTTATTTTCTATTCAAAAATTTCCGATACCTTCCGTGTTTTTCTTTTTCATTGAATTAATCGGCTGCAGGAGGTAATATTGTATTGCACCAAGTTTCCGATAATTCATTTTGTAAAACAGCATTTCCAAACTTAAATAATATTTTATGTCAAAAACAATTTTGTTAATATTAATCGGCAAGAGACAGGACGCCGCCGTAAACGTACAGAAATTATTAACCGCCTGGGGCTGCCTGATTAAGACGAGACTCGGCATACACGACGGAATACTGGATAACTGCTCCGACCAGGGACTGTTAATCTGCGAACTTTACGGAACGCAGGAACAGAAAGATGAACTCGCGAGAAAAATGGAATTAATCGAAGGAGTAAAATCTAAACTCGTCGAACTTAAACTTGAAGATTAGTTCTTAACTTAAAGGCACAACCTTATTAAAGTAGTTAATCCTTAAAAAGTCATTTTTGGAGTTAATTCTCTTTCTGGTTTAGAGATGAGTTCTTTAAAAATGGCTTTTATAATTATTA
>JAFGII010000074.1 GCA_016929695.1 Ignavibacteria bacterium | reverse complement strand
GGGAAAACCTCACGTACGGTTTGATGAGGGTTCAAGGAAAACAGGCTTTCATCTTGGAAGTACTGCGTCCTTGTCCTACTCTACAATAAGAGTTGATTATGGTTTCAATGTTTTAATACAAGTGATTTTCCTCATCCGATGAACTTTGCTCATTGGATGAGGAATAAAAAATAAATAAATTATGTATAATTCAATTCTAAAAACCCCCATCGGAAATCTGCTGATTACAACAAACGAGAGAGAACTTTTATCGGTGGAATTTACTTCAAAGAAAAAGATTGGTACTATTCGCAAACCGGGAATATTAAGAAAAACAGAAAAACAATTAATTAAATATTTTTCCGGTAAGCAAAAAAAATTTAATTTAAAGAAAAAATATTCCGGGACAGAATTTCAAATTAAGGTCTGGAAAGCACTTGAAACTGTTCCTTACGGAAAAACGGAGTCCTATGAAGATATTGCAAAAAAAATTGCTGCTCCCAAAGCGTATCGTGCAATAGGAAATGCAAACAGCAGAAATAAAATTTCTATTATTATTCCCTGTCACAGAGTAATTACAAAAAGCGGGAAACTTGGAGGTTACGGGGGTGGAGTTGATAAGAAGAAGTATTTACTGGGATTTGAGAGGGAAAACGGAGTGATTAAAAATTAATCCTTAGTTTCAGAGATACTGCATAAAATGGCAAGATTTTTTTTCCTCATCCGATGGGCTTTGCTCATTGAAAGAGGTGTTTTTATTTTCCTCATCCGATGAGCTTAGCTTATGAAAAGAAAAATAACAGAAAAAGAGGAAATAAATCAAGTAAATGATTAGTTCTTGTATTTTAATAAATATTTTAAGATATTAAATTAACCAATGAAAAGAAAATTGGTGAAAAAAAGAACGTCATCGGGAATTATAATTTACTTTGATGAATCTAAGGAAAGGGAATTTTTATTATTAAAACACAGGGAAGGTCACTGGGCATTTCCCAAAGGACACACAAGGAAACAAGAAAGCCGTTTAGAAACGGCTTTTAGGGAACTTAGAGAGGAAACCGGTATAATCAATCCCGTATTGCTGTCAGATGAGGTTTTACTTGAAGAGTCTTATTACATAGAAAAGTATAATGAAAATAAAACAGTATTTTATTTTATAGGAAAAGCAGATTCAAAGGAAATCACGACAGATAAAAAAGAAATTAAGGATTACAAATGGTGTAATTTAAACGAAGCATTAAACAGAATAACATATAACCAAACAAAGAAACTATTAATAAAAACCAATAAACTTATTAATGAAAAGAAAAGTACTTAAAATATTAGTAATTTTTCTGCTGTTTATCTCGACCGGCTCTGCTCAACTTGATAAACAAGGTTTAAAAGTACAAATAGACAGTGTAATAGTCAATTTAAAGTGTGACGTCTCGGTGGCAGTTGCCAGTGCAGATAAATATGATATAATATATTCATATAATCCTGATGCAAAAATGGTGCCTGCTTCCATAACGAAATTAATTACTTCTGCTGCTGCGTTAATGAAATTAGGGAAGTATTATTTTTTCAAAACCGCTATTTTAACCGATGATATAAATATTGAAGACGGGACAATAGACGGAAACATATACCTTAAAGGATACGGTGACCCGGATTTTTCATCCTCGGATTTACTTAGAATGGCAGATAATCTGCAAAAACTTGGCATTACTTCGATAACGGGAAATTTAATTTATGATGAATCATTTCTGGATAATGAGTACGGCAGTTTATCAGGAGTATATAAATCTGATACTGACCCGAAATACTGGCCTTATGTAACGGGATTAAGTTTCAACAAAAACAACGGCAGTAAAGACCCTGCTTTTGAAGCCGCAAATATACTGGCAGAAGAATTATTATTAAGAAATATTGCCTTCGACGGTATCATCATTTCGGGAACGACGCCATCTGCCGCAAAAGAACTGGTAAAGAATTTAAGACCGCTTTTAAATGTTATTACGGATATGAATAAACCAAGTGATAATCAATCAGCAATTACCGTATTTAAAGTATTGGGTGCCGAATTGAAATCACAACCCGGAACGCTTGAAAAAGGTGCTGAAGTTATAAGTGAATTTCTAACTAATATAGGAATTGACAGGAAATCATTCGAAATTCTTGAAGGTTCCGGTCTTACGCGATATAATATGGTTACGTCAGGATTATATATACAACTGCTGAAATATCTTTACGAGCAGGTTAATGCATTTGATGATTATTTATATTCGCTTGCAATTGCCGGAGTTGACGGGACTCTAAGAAACAGGATGAAGGGCACTGAAGCAGAGAGTAATATTTATGCAAAAACCGGGACACTAAATAATATAAGTACTCTTGCGGGATATGCGGTTTCAAGAGACAATGAACTATTGATATTCTACATCGCAATGAATAATTTTAAAGGCGATGCTTATGCATACAGAAAAAAACAGGATAAAATTTGTGAACTTATCTGCCAGTTTTCAAGAAATTAAAATTAAAGAATCTTATGGACATAAAAGAAAAATCGTCGGAAACAACTGATATAGATTCACCTGTCAGCCGGAAGCTGATTCTTTTCAATTCAAATCATCTATGGGATGATGTCGTAAATCAGTTGATGAAAGCAACGGGATTTGATATATTACACTGTGAGCAGATAGCGATCATTGCACATACGAAAGGAAAGGCAGTTGTTAAATCGGGCGATTATGATGAACTGGCGAGAATTGACGGTATATTAAAAGAAATAAATCTTGTAACAAAAATTGAATAACAATTCAATTAAAAATTAAGAATTAAAGAACATAACGCATCAGAAACACGGATGGATACGGACAAACAAGGAAGAATTATAAAGGTACTGACGCGGGAGCGTTGGTACCGGGAGAAGAAAAAATAAAAATCGGAGCAAAACAAAAAATTTAAAATATTTTTATTATGAAAAAGGAAATCAACAAAATAAAAATAGCAGTAATATTTCTGGTTCCCTTTTTAATAATAACTTTCCAGAAATCCGCTGCACAACCAAATTACAGATTCAATTTTGACAAAGACTGGGATTGGGTAGAATTCATATACGGCGGGCACGACATTACGGAAGAAGCAAAAGCAGTAATAGACAACATGTCAAAAAGCGTAGACATAGTTGACGCACGGAAATTATTTAAATACCTGTCACTTCTCGAATTTGTCAATAAAGTCAAAGAAATGTCAGATGTTGCCCTAATTGATTCATTAATATGTTCAAATAACAACAGAGCCATAATTGACGCTTCACTGGTAAATTTTTTCGAAGAAAGTACTTTAAGCGGTATAATTTTCACTGCAGCGAAATTATTTTCATTAAGAACAGAGCCGCCTTTTTCCGCGAAGACATTTATTAAAAGGGAGCAATTATCAAAACTCACCGATACAATTGACGCAGATTTTAAACTGCAATTTAATTATTCAAATGCAGAAACGATACTTGACCTGCTGGATTATGAAGTTGAGGATTATTACAGTCTCCTTGAAGAAAAAACCACGGGATATACGGAAAAACTATCAGCGGACAGGGAAAAAGTGAATGAATGTTTTAAATACGCAGTAAACAAATCACCAGTTTACAATATTTACAAGTTTATATTTCCCAACTCATTCGGAAATTTAGGGGGTGTTTTTGTTTACAGAGATTTATTCCGCAGTTCAATAAAGCAAATAAAAGGGAACGAGCAGCAGATTACTTTTGAAGTAAAAAACAGGTTATATCAGTTTCTTCCACTGACAATGAATCTGAACACAGAAGTAAAATTTTCATTTGCCTTAGGAATTAAAGATGATTTTTTAGAGTCAGGGACTCTCATATACAATCTTGAAACATCGGGGAATGACAGCCGGTTAATATTTACAAACCTGTCCCGCAGGCTGTTTGAAAAAGGTAAAAGCAGGATTTACATAAACATATTGCCGTATATTTTTGATAAGAGCGATACATTATATGCAAAAATTATAGGAGGGGTTCACGAGGGAGGACTTTTAAACTATATTGCGCCGACCTCAATAGAAACCAGACCTTTATCACTACTGGAAAAAGATTTCATGCATTTCAGAAGAACCTGCAATGAAATAAAAAAAGGAATTGATACCAGACTCATAGACACACTGATTACACTCGGATTTCAGGGTTTGGGACTATTTTCTACAATGGGCACACAAATGGCATACGATATTGAGAAAGGACAGGGGAAATCAGCAATAAAAAATTCTCTGACATACGGACCGTTCTATTTTTTCAAAACATATATTAACGAGTATTACGAAGACCCCAAAAGTATAAGGCATATCTTCCGTTTTACTCCTGAACTGGAAGATAAGATTAATGTAATGATGAAGAAACTCCCCGAAGAGATAATATCATCAGTATCATCATTAGCGATGCAGAAAGGGGGTTCCGATTATTACACCGATGCCGTTTGGAATGAATATATCATTACGAAATCAAAAGAGTTACAGGAAAAACACAGTAAAAAATATAACGGCTATACAGTCTATTTGCTGACCGGGGAATTATTTTTCAAAAACAAATTATATTCGGAGGCGGCTGCCTCATATCTTCAGGCATACATGGATGTACCCGATAAGCAAAGATACTTCAATATTATCAGCAACAAATTTTTCATTGCAGGAGCATACACAGAATGCATAGAATTTACGAACGGTTTCATAAATTACAACAGAACACTTCCCGAATCATATCTGATGCTGGGAAAAATATATTTCAACCTAAACAATTTCGAGAAAGCGAAAGAGAATCTGGAAATGGTTATCTTATTAGACCCATTAAATGTAGAGGCGGATATGTTACTAAACGAACTGAAATATAAATGAAATTCAAATTAAATTCGTCTTATAAACCGAAAGGTGACCAGCCGGAAGCAATTGCGAAACTAACCGACGGAATTTTAAGGGGGGAAAAATATCAGGTATTTCTCGGCATAACCGGTTCGGGGAAAACATTTTCAATTTCGAATGTAATAAAGAACGTACAGAAACCCGTTCTTGTAATGTCACACAACAAAACTCTTGCGGCACAGTTATACGGAGAGTTTAAAAATTTTTTTCCCGGGAACAGAGTAGAATATTTCATATCATATTACGATTATTACCAGCCGGAGGCATATATCCCAAAAACAGACACATATATTGCAAAAGACCTTTCCATTAACGAAGAAATAGACAGGTTAAGGTTGAAAGCAACGGCGGCACTGCTTGAAGGCAGAAGAGATGTAATCATAGTATCATCCGTCAGTTGCATTTACGGGATTGGTGCCCCCGAAGAATATGCCGAGCAGGTTCTGATTTTAAAAACAGGAGAAAAAATTACAAGAAAAAAATTACTTCAGAAACTTGTAAATATACATTACATCAGAAACGACATAGAATTCAGAAGAGGGACATTCAGAGTCAGGGGTGATATAGTTGAAGTGATTCCTGCTTACGAACTTGAAGAGGGGATACGAATAGAAATTTTTGACGATGAAATAGAAAGATTATCCTATATTGATGCTCTTACGGGCAAGTCAATAAAAACAGATGAAATAGTTTCAATATATCCCGCAAAATATTTTGTAACCAATCCCGATAAAACAGAGAAAGCAATAGAAACAATAAAGGAAGAACTTTCTGAAAGAGTTGAATATTTAAAAAGGGAGGGGAAATTAATAGAAGCACAGAGACTCGAACAGAGAACTCTATTTGACATAGAAATGATAAAGGAGGTCGGGTATTGTTCGGGAATAGAAAATTATTCCAGACACATGGACGGCAGAGCACCCGGGTCGAGACCTGCCTGTCTTTTTGACTATTTTCCGAAGGATTTTTTGCTTGTAATAGACGAATCACACGTCACCATTCCGCAAATCAGGGCAATGTATAACGGAGACAGGATGCGCAAAACAACACTTGTTGAGCACGGCTTCAGACTTCCTTCTGCACTTGACAACCGTCCATTGAAATTTGACGAATGGGAAAAAATGATAAACCAGGTGATATTTGTCGGTGCAACACCTGCGGATTACGAACTTGAAAAGAGCGGCGGAGCGATAGTGGAGCAAATAATAAGGCCGACAGGTTTGCTTGACCCCGAAGTTCAGGTACGTCCCGTAAAAAATCAGATAGACGACCTACTCGGGGAAATCAGGAAGCGTGCAAAACTTAAAGAGAGAGTACTTGTTACTACTTTAACCAAAAGAATGAGCGAAGATTTAACGGATTATCTTGCTAACATCGGAGTACGCGTCAAATACATGCATTCGGAAGTAGAATCACTCGACAGGGTTGACATTATCCGCGGATTGCGGCTTGGTAATTTTGACGTTCTTGTTGGAGTTAATCTTTTAAGAGAAGGGCTTGATTTGCCGGAAGTTTCGCTTGTAGCAATACTTGATGCGGACAAGGAAGGATTTCTGCGGTCAGAAAAATCATTATTACAGACAGCGGGCAGGACGGCACGGAACGCACACGGGCTCGTGATTATGTATGCAGATAAAGTAACCGAATCAATGAAGAAAGTAATAGACGAAACCAACAGAAGAAGAAAAGTTCAGCAGGAATACAACAGGGAACACAAAATAGAGCCAAAAACAATATATAAAACCTACGAGGAAATAATGTCAACAACGATTGTTGCAGATTCAAAAATAAAATACGAAAAAAGAAAAAAAGAACTAACAAAACCGACATCAATCAGTGCAATAACAGAGCTGATTTTCAAAAAGATTTCCGACAGCGAAAAAGATAAACTAATTGAACAACTGGGAGAAGAAATGCTGAACGCCGCGAAGGATTTAGAATTTGAAAGGGCGGCTGAATTAAGAGACGAAATAGAAAGATTATCAAAATTATAAAAAATATAATGATGAGAATTTTACAAATATTAATTATAATATTGTTTACATGCAGGACTTTGTATTCTTATGATATAGAGGGAAGACTGCTTGACGAGAGATGGCTGCCTGTTCCCGGTATATCCGTAAGCATAACAAACGGCGGAGCAGTATCAACAGACGAGAAGGGGTATTTCAGGTTAAGTACCGGCAAAATGCCTTACAATCTATTTATACATGACGAAGCGGGGTCAATAGGGGTATTATATCACAGAATGACAATACTGAACCCCGAAATTTTTCTTTTCGGAACGGTATCATCAAAAAATATCCATACAGAATTCGTAAAAGTGGACTTTCTTCCTATTCCTCCGGGCAGAAATTCAGTAATAAAATTTTTAAGCGATGAAGTATTTAATTCTCCTGATATTTACGCATCGGCGGGTGAGAAAACAAAGTTAATAACAATAGAATATCCTTCATATTTGAACTCTATAAACGGAAGAATAGTATATCTTGAAAAATCTCAGTCAAAATACGAAAAATATTCCGAGCGTCCGGTAATTTTATCAAAGGGATTTTATCCGCAGAACATAATATTTGATTCATCCGCATATTACACAACACCCATAACATCATACATAAATATTTACCTCCCGCCGGGTGATTTCAGCAGCAAGGGATTTAAAGTCTATGCAGATTTTCTTTCCCTGCACAGGAATGCGGAAATATTGCTAAACACAACGGAAGGCGATTTAATTTCAACGAGAGTAATGGTACCGCAGAACATGCAACTGGGTTACAGACTAAAAGTAACCGGTTACGGATATCAGAAAGCGGGACTCGGATTTGAAAATTACAATTACACATATCCCGGTTCAGCATTATATTTAAGTAAAGAGGAGCCGCCCTCACTTGTAACACCCCAGAACAAGTATTATTCGGTCAACAACAATACATTATTTACTTATGAATGGGGTTCGGGCAGCGGAATTTACATAGTGCACTTTCACGGTTTTGACCCTGTAGGGGATTTTTATCTTGTAACTCTTGACAGGACCATTAAAGCACCGATGAACATGTCAGGTGGGGTATTAAAGGGGAAAGAATACAGCTGGCAGGTAATGAAATACCTATCTTACATTTCCATTGATGACTTTACAAAGCCGAGGAGATTTGCAAATGACCTCGGATACAAGGCAATTCTATACTCGGAACTATTTACATTCAAGACGTGGTGAGATATTAAATACAACGGAGAAAAGGGATTATTCCATTAATTTTCAAATTCTGCGCAAAACATCAAAAATAAATTAAAACATCATAACGCATTCAGCACACAGACGACACAGATGTTACAGATTTACACAGATTTTTTTAAAGTCGGAAAAACAATTTTGTTTTGGGTTGACCGTATCAGGAAATAAAAAGAGATAAATATAAGATAAAACAAAATACAGGATTTCAAGATTTTCTTAATATTTGACATGGGGGTTTAAATATGTTAATTTGCAGATGTAGAATTATTAAAAATTAAAAAGGGGTAATAAAATGAAAAAGAAAAGAAGAACTGATTACTTATTAAATAAGACGAAGATACTGGAGGCACTTAAAAAGTTAATTCAGGAAAAGGGAAGGAAGCCAACGATAAGTGAGATTGCCGCGGAGAGCGGAGTTTACAAGAGGACAGTGGAAAGACATCTTCAGAATTACAGAAATGAGGATTATGCGAGGGAGTTCAGGATACTTACTGACGAAGTGCTAATAGCGTTGTATAAAAAAGCGATAGAGGGAAAAGCACCTGAGGTCAAATTATGGATGCAACTGGTAGAAAAATGGCGAGAGACACAGGGGATAGACCATTCGGGCAAGGTGAAATTTGAGAAAATAAATTTTGTACTTGCGGAAAAGAATAAATTTCATTCAGAGTCGCAAAATAATTAATCTTTTAGTTATCAAACCATGAATTCTTTCATCAGACCGGGCGGGTACGGAAAATAAGAAAAAAAAATAAACCGCTACGGCGCAATGGAGTCAACGAAAGAGGGATGAAATTTACCACTAAAAACACAAAAAATTGCACTAAAAAACACTAAAAAAAATATGAAATTTAAAAAATAAACCGCAGAGGCGCAACGGAGGCAAAAAAAAATTATGAATTATTCCATTAGTTTTCAAATTCTGTGCAAAATGGCAAGAAAAAAGTGACAAGGCAAACATTACGAATTTCGCACGCTGATGACACAG
>JAFGII010000073.1 GCA_016929695.1 Ignavibacteria bacterium | reverse complement strand
ATCCTAAATTTGAACTGCTGATTTATTGATGGTTAGTCAACTGATATCTAAATACAAAAAGATTTTAGTTGACCTGCAAAGCACACACTCCGGCAAGAAAAAATTTGAACTTATAATATCATTTTTTGATTACTGCACTGATACATTATCGGGATTTCCTCCTTTTGCACTTGCAGGCGATTTCATTCCCATTCTGATTGATGTTATTCTGAAAAACGACATTAATTTCATTGCTCCCGATAAACTTTCCGCCGGAAAGTCAATTCTGAAAGAAGCAAAAAGCAATTACATAAGATTAGCAGGCAATCCGATTGCCCTATCACAGATTGACAAAGCAACTGATATTCTGAATATGCAAATACTGAAATCCAATTTTTATGTGGGCAATCTGGATGAAGGGCTGAATGTATTAAAAAACATTCTGGAGGAAAGCGAAAAGAAAAAGGATTTCAGCGATACACATATTTATGAAAATCTGCCCGAAAGACAGAAACAAATAAATCTGAAAAGAAAACCCGGAGATAAATATGCGATTGTTCACCCCGATACTTTCAGGGAAATAAAAGCGTTCGAAATTTTAAATGAAATCAAATCCGAATTTGAAAGACTTAATTCGTACTCGGATACGAATGTTAATGTTCTGCTTGTGGAGCAGGATAACACTCCCGATTCGGACATTCCGGATTATTCACCGGGCACGATACTGAACCTTAACTGCGAACTGACAAAATCCGGGAGCAAAGGAAGTGCGGAAGTTAAATTTGAAAATATTACAGATACGGAAGTGAATGTAATAGAAGAGGTTTTGAAGGATATAAGGTCTGCGTCAATAGGGTGTATATGGGAATTGAGAGGTTCAGTCCCTTTCAAAGCCGGGACTCCGGAAGAAGTAAAAAAAAGCCGTTCCCACGCCGGAGCATGGGAACGAGATGTATTTAAAACGGAGGCATCTCTGAAGTTTGAGAACGTAAAGGGGATTTACAAAGGAAAATCTTTCGGACTTGCGGCGGCGGTACTGATTGCGTGCAATTATTTTTCTTATGCTAATAAAATATGCAGATATAAAATCAGTAATTCCGCTGCATTTACAGGGATTGTTGAAGCAGACGGCAAGGTAACGGGAGTCAATTCCGAAACAATTGCAGGAAAAATAACCGCTGCGTTTTTTTCCTGGGTTAAGTTCTGCATCGTACCGAAGGAGAATTACAATGATGCGGTAAAAACCTGCAATGAGTTAAAACTTCAGTACCCGTCAAAGCAGATTGAAATCATTCCCGTTAATTATACATCAGACGTTTTTGAAATACCCGAAGTAATCAGAAAAGAAAAAATAAGTTATAAAAATTATACGGCAGGGATATTCAACAGGCATAAGGTTGCTTCGATTACTTTCCTCGTAGTACTGGCGGCATTGTTAAGTTTTCTGCTGGCAAATAAATTCCTTCCGAAAGACATTAAAGACCTGCCCGTTACAACAAATGTAAATAATTTTTTAATTTTTGCTCCCGAAAGGGATACTAACTGGATTTTTCAGAACCGTGATGTTTTCAACGGCGATACTATTGATTACGGTGATGTTGCAACCGGCGATTTCTGGAATCCGCGGCTGATATTTATAAACAATTCAAGAAAGGATGAAGAATTTGAAATAAATATCGGAGGGAAAGACAAGGATGAATTCCAAATTACGTGGTTTACAAATAATGACCAGCCGGGAGCCCCGCTTTTGCTCAAGCCTGATTTTCCGGTAACTGCAGCAGTAAAATTTATACCTTATAAATCAGAAGGTAAAAAAGAAGCGTATGTCGAATTTAAATCACTTTCATCGGGAAGCACAAAAAGAATTGATTTAAAAGGAAATGCCGGAAGATTGAGCGAGGGTTACTCCATAGGATTTCTTGATATTGACGATGACCTTGTTTTTGAACCCGGTACAAATCTGCTTAATGATAATTTTACTCTTTCTTTCTGGGTGAAACCGCTGGAAATGCCGGAAGATGAACGGGTGTTTTTCGTAAGTGATAACAATCCGCTGACAAATAATAAATTATATGCCAAAATTACACGTGATACTTTAATTCTACTCGATATTCAGCCAAGTAAAACCCGCGAGATATCTTTACTAACTATTCCTTCCAAATCAAAAATAAAAATAAATGAATGGAATTTCGTAGCAATATCTTACAGTGACAGTATAATATATCTTGTGCTGAATGACGGGTATATTAAGAAAAATATCGGTGTAAGTGCTTTAAGAAAAATAAATGACTGCATTGTATTCAATAATACTGTTGCCGCAATAAATAAAAAAGAATATTACAAAATAAATTTCCGCAGGTATATGGATTTGTTTTGCATATATAACAGAGGAATTAAACCGGAAGAACTTATCAGAAGAAGATTTGAACCAAACCTCGGAAAGGAAAACGGACTTTTACTTTGCTGGGATTTTGACGAAAGCAATGCCAATCAGGTGTTTGATATAACGTCAAACGATTACTGGCCAAAATACCACGGCGGAATTAACAGGGTGCTGGATAATCCGCCCGTGATTAAACCCGGTCAGAATTTAAGTTCATCCGGAAATGGCAATCATGTATTTAAAAGAACATCCGACGGTATCGCAAGATTTAACGGCAATCTGTTTAACTCCAAATCCTCATTTACAATCCAGTTAGATTTTAAATTCGACTCTGCGGGATATTTTAAGACAGAAAAATATCTGGTTCCCTTTTTTATCAACAGAGGCGGGCTCGATTATGTTCTGGCATTTACGGAAAATGAATTTAAAATGAGTGCAAAAGATGAATACAGAAAATTTAACAGCACCGTTGGCTATAATATCCCGAACAAATATGACTGGAACAGGTTAACTCTGGTTTACGATATGGAAAATAACCGTTCATACTGTTATATCAACGGGAGAAAAATTTTGAATTCAGAAGATTTACCGGTGATAATTGATATTATGGAAAATTATATGGGTATTTCATTCGGACTTTATCAATATTTTGCAGACCCGCGATTTTTCGGACCGGATACATATACTGACAATAT
>JAFGII010000072.1 GCA_016929695.1 Ignavibacteria bacterium | reverse complement strand
ACCAATGATTGTAAATCCGTTTTGTTTAAGATATCTTATCGAATTTACAAGATTTGTTTCTTTTGCGATAGGAATTAATTTTGCCGCTCCTGAAGATGATTTTAATGATGTGTGATTAATATCGGCAGAATTATTTTTTGGAATTACAATGCCATCCGCACCAAGACATAAAGCCGAACGAATAATTGCGCCTAAGTTGTGCGGGTCGGTTATTTCGTCCAGAATCAGAATTACGGGATTCTTAATTTTAAGACACTTTTCGACTATCTCGCGCAGTGCGGAATACTGAAAATTTCTTATAAATCCGACTACCCCCTGTGTAATACCTTCTGATTTATTCTTACGGTTAAAGTATTTGGCGAAATCAGGTTTATTCAGAAAAAGTAAATTAATCTTATTCTCTTCGGCAAGTTTTGCTATTTCCTTGAGTTTAGGTTCGGGTTTGAGAGTCTTCAGGAGAATGATTTTATTAAACTCCTGCGGTTCGTTTCTTAATATTTCGAGTATCGGGTTCTTTCCAATTACCAGCATAATTTAAAATATTCAATTTAATTTATTGTGCAATATAACTATATTAAAAATATTTTTAGCAGTAAAAATTAATTCAGGATAAAGTATAACACTTGACATATAATTATTCAAATTTATTTTCGGAATATTTAGGAAATATAGAAAAAGGAGTACTGTATGTAGTCTCTACACCTATCGGTAATCTTAATGATATATCATTCAGGGCAATTCATACATTAAAAAATTCAGATTTAATAGCAGTTGAAGATACAAGGGTATCCGGTTTTTTAATGAAGACTTTCGGAATTGAATCGAAAATGGTTAGTTTCTATTCGAGGGTTGAAAAGAATAAAACATCAAGAATAACAGACGAACTGAAAAACAATAAAACGGTATCTTTGATATCGGATGCAGGAACACCGTGCATATCAGATCCAGGCGCAAAACTGGTATCGGAATGCATAGAAAATAATATTAAGGTTATCCCTGTACCGGGAGCGAGTTCGATAATTCATTCACTTGTGCTGTCAGGATTTAATACTAAAGAATTTTTTTTCCAGGGATTTTTACCTCAGAAAGGAAGAGAATCACTATACAATGAATTAAAAAGCATAAAAATGACGCTGATTCTGTTTGAATCAAAATTCAGAATAAGAAAAACGGTTGGGGAATTATCCCGATATTTCGGGAACAGGGAAATAGCACTTTGCAGGGAACTGACAAAGAAATTCGAAGAGATAATAAGGGGGAAAGGAAGGGAATTATCGAAGAAAATAAATTTAATTAAAGAAAAAGGGGAATTCGTGATTGTTGTAGATAATAATTAATCCTTAAGCCTTCGAATTTAACAAAAAATCGAAAGAATTTTATTTTCATAATGTCTCAAAAGTCGTTGTCTTTTCCCTTAACAAAATACAACTTCAATGAATGCTTTTTTATTTATAGTAAAAAAGCCGGTTTCAACCGGCTTATGAAAAAGTAGTAAATTTAGATTTTCTTTTTATGTCTGTTCTTGCGAAGTCTTTTTTTTCTTTTGTGCGTTGACATTTTCGCACGTTTTCGTTTTTTACCGCAAGGCATTTATATTTATCTCCTTTTTAATTTATTAAGATAAAGAATCAAGTACAAGTTTTTTAAATTCCTTTGAAATTTTAAAAAATGGTATAAATCTTTTCTTTAATTTTATCACTTCACCGGTTTTAGGATTCCTTGCCATTCTCGGGTTCCTTATCTTGTTTTTGAATGTACCGAATCCTCTGATTTCAATTGAATCATTTCTTTTCATGCAATCGATTATAACGCTGATAAATCCTTCCACTACGATCTCAGTTTCCTTTTTGCTTATACCGGTTGATTCGGATATTTTTGAAATTATTTGCGCTTTAGTCATTTTTCAAGTTTTAAGGTTCAAATTTATACTGAATAAGAGGTCTGTTGAAAAATTCCTCATTCAACATATCAGATAATTTTCCTAAGCCTGATTTCGAAATACCATCAAGAAGTATATCAATAAAATACTTTTTGGATTTTTCTTTTACTAATTTCGGCTCACCTTCAATATTTGCATATTTTGCCGCTATATTTACTGCATCGTCAAATGTGCCGAGTGTATCAATCAGACGGAGTTTTAATCCCTGTCTACCGGTGAATATCCTTCCGTTGGCAATTTCTCTTAAACTGTCAAGATTAATTTTCCTTTCACGGGAAACTATTTCAAGAAATAATTCGTAACTGTCATTAACTACATCCTGCAGATATTCTTTATCCTTTTCATTAATATCTCTCAAAGGGTTTCCGGTATCTTTAAGTTCACCCGATTTTACTGTTACATCTTTTATACCGAGTTTATCGGCGAGGTCTTTCATAGAAATATACTGTATAATCACGCCTATGCTGCCTACCAGAGAGCTTGGGTTTGCAACGATAATATTGGCGCCGCAGGAAGCGTAATAAGCACCGCTTGCAGCTACAGAACTGACTGAAACAATTACGGGTTTACCTGAATCACGTGTTTTTTTAATTTCTTCATACATCTCATGAGAGGCAGCAGTACCGCCGCCCGGAGAATTCACACGGAGAATTATCGCTTTAATGCTTTTATCTTCTCTGTATTTTTTAAACTGTCTGGTCAGAGATTCAGAAAAATAAATTGAATAATCGAGGTCAACAATTGCGATTTTTTCTGTCCCTTTCCCGCGAACTTCGTATTCGTATTTCGAATCAAATCCCGTGAATAGTGCTTTTGTAAATGTTAGAAATGCTATTCCTGCGAATATAAATGCAAAAGTTAAAAATATAATCAGAATTATCCATATCCATCGGTTTTTCTTTTTTGGTACCGGGGGAGGTGTATTATATTGCTGTTCCATTATTGTTTTATTAACTCTTCTTTTAATTTCATAATTTCGTCTGCCTTTGCCTCGTCGCCTAAAGCCTGATATGAATTATATAAATATTCGTATAAATCTTTTAGAAAATCTTTATTCGCAGAAGATTTTAAAGGTTCGAAATATTTTACTGCTTCTGCAAGTTTAGATTTATAATCTCCGCCTTCTGTTTTTGATATTTCAAGCGCTTCCTGATAGTAATTTATTCCGATATTTAATAATGATGATTCATAATAAATATTATCTTTTGGCAGGTTGTTCAGTTCAATAGCTTTTTCAAATACTGCGATAGACTCGTCGTACTGATTATCTAATCTTTTCTCAAGTCCTGATTTATAATATGCTTTTGCAAGATTAATAGCATCTGATTCGTTGTTTGATTTAGAGTATGGAATACTATAATACTTAATGGCATTATCATATTGCTTCATATAATAATAAGAATCACCCATTATTCTGTATGATTCCAAGCTGTCGGGAATGATAGTTGAAGCTGCGGTTGCATATTTAATTGCTTCTGCAAGATTTTTATAAGTAGTGGCTGAATCTTTCCCGACTGCATTATTAAATTTATCTACGCTGGTTTTATATTTTAACAGCCAGTAATCAAATAATTCGTCAGCATAAACATTCGATATTTTCAAACTGTTTTGAAAAGATTCTTTTGCCTGGTCATATTTTTCCAGTTCAGTCTGGCAAACTCCGAGCATATACCAGCCTTCTGCATCATTTTTATCGGTTTGAAGTCCAATTCTAAGATTTTCTTCTGCCTTAACAAAATCTCTTTGTGCGAATGCAAGTTTACCTGTAGTTAATTCAGGTGAGGAACATCCGATAAATCCTATAAGAACGATAACTGCAAATAACCCGGATAAAAATACAAAATTCTTTTTGAACGATTTCATTATTTTCTCCAAAATTTATTTTTAAAATATTCATAAATATACTAAAAATAATATATTTAATCAATTTAAGTAAATTTCACTTTCATTGATTTAATTTTTCGCACTTAATATTAAGTAGTTGTTTTCTTAATTATCGTTAAAACTGAAAAGTCATTTTCAGTATAGATTTCGCTTAAATAAATAATAAAATGAGTTATAAGAATTAATCTATATGAATATTTAAAAATCAGTGAATTTTGATACAGATTTACATAATTAATTAATAAATTTCTTTTTTCATTTAAGTTAATTAGATTGATATATGGTCAAGAAATCAGTTATTATAGTCGTCTCATTAATTATATTTCTGCTTATTTTCAATTACATGGCGATGCCCTGGTATGTCAGGCATTCTAAACTAAATGTAGTACCAAATGTGACCGGGTTGCAGTTCAATGATGCCAAGAGAATACTGGAAGATGCAGGATTAAACGTAAAACAGGGAGATGTGAGATATGATGATACGAAACCTATTGGTATTATACTTGAGCAAAATCCACCCGCAGACCAGACAGTGAAAAGCGGGAGGAGAGTATATTTAGTAGTATGCGGAGGTGAGCAGATGGTCGAAGTCCCAAAACTATCGGGAAGGTCAATGAGAGATGCTAAATTTACACTTGAACAGAGAGGACTTGAACTGGGTGAAGTTGTAAAGAAATTCTCAAATCAGTTTCCTGAAGAATACGTGATTAATCAGGTTATTCAGCCCCGTAGTAAAGTAAAAAAATCAACAAAAATTGACGTGATAGTCAGTAACGGACCACAAATTGGTAATATAATCATTCCCGATTTAGTAGGTAAAACGCTTGACGATGCAAAAAGAATTATACTCGAAAGAAGACTTAAATTAGGAAAAGTTACTTATCAGCCGAGTGATTTACCGGCAGGACAGGTAGTAGATCAGTATCCGAAAAAAGAAAAATCAGCGTTGGAAAATACGGCGGTTGATTTGTTTGTTACAAAGAAGAGACCAAAGACGGAGATATTTGAAGATGATGAAATGTCTCCTGAAAATGGTAAACCGGGTGCAAAAGAACCTGAACTTAAAATGGAGGATAAAAATGTGAAAGAAAAAACCGAGAAGCCCAAAGAAAAACAGAAACCGGTCCCAGAAAACAAATAGAATATAAATGAAAGGAATATACCCATCAATATTATCAGCGGATTTTGGAAAACTTGCTGAAGAAATAAAACTTGTTGAAAATGCCGGAGTGCAGGGGATACATTGTGATATTATGGACGGGCATTTCGTTCCTAATATTACATACGGTTCGATGATTGTATCCAAGGTCAATGAAATTACGACTTTACCTCTGGATGTTCACTTAATGATTGAAAATCCGGATAAGTATATTGGTGATTTTGTTAAAGCAGGCGCCGATTACATATCGGTTCATTTTGAAAATAACATGCATCTGCACCGTACTGTTTCAATTATTAAATCAGAAGGTATAAAAGCGGGGGTTGCAATCAATCCTTCAACTCCGGTGGATTTTTTATGCGATATTCTTCCCGAACTTGATTTTGTTCTGGTGATGAGTGTCAATCCCGGATTCGGAGGTCAGAATTTTATTGAACGCAGTCTGAAAAAAATCAGACAATTAAAAGATGTTATCATTCACGAAAAATATAAGACTATTATCGAGGTTGACGGCGGTATAGACGAATCTAACATAAGAACTGTTTTTGAAGCAGGTGCGGATATGTTTGTCGCAGGTGCCGCAATTTTTAAATCTGAAAATAAAGCGAGAACTGTTAAAAATATGCTTAAAAATATAGAGATGAAATGAGAAGCGTTTTCTTTAATACGGAGATTCTTGAGGCAGAAAAGAAAATTATTGAAAATAATAATATACCTTCAATAATTTTAATGGAAAATGCAGGTGCTAATTCCGCACGCTTTATTAAAAAATTTATTTTCGAAAATAATATCACAAAATGCATTCTGCTTTCCGGGAAAGGAAATAATGCCGGTGACGGATTCGTAATTGCAAGGCATTTATCGGAATCAAAAACGGAAATATTAATTCTTTCGATGTATCCGCTGAAAGAATTAAAAGGGGATGCCTTTATCAACTATAATATTCTAAAAAATCTGAATGTCCCGTATTTTAGAATTTCTGAAATCAGCAGCCTGAAAGAATTCAAAAAAATTCTTAAGGATACAAAAATTGGAAAAGGCATTTTGATTATTGATGCGGTTTTTGGTGTGGGTTTCAGGGGTGAACTGGATAAACATTTAAGAGACATTTTTAACTTTCTGAATACTATTAAATCAAAAAAAGTTATAGCCGTTGATACTGTCAGCGGATTAAAAGATTATAACGACAGCAGAGATTTATTAAAAGCCGATATAACCATTTCAATGTCGGTAAATAAATTTAATTCGCTTTTTGGAAAAGGAAGGGAGACAAGCGGTAAGATTGAAACCGTTGATATAGGTATTCCGTCCTGGGAATTTGACCGTTATAATGAAAGAAACATTTACGAAACAGAACAAAATGATATGAGGGATATTCTTCCCGAGAGAAATATAAATTCCAATAAATATTCCAACGGGAAGTTATTCATACTCGGCGGAAAGAAAGGCTTCTCAGGAGCGGTTTATTTAAGTTCAATGTCGGCTATGAGGACGGGCTGCGGTGCAGTAATTGCCGGGATACCGGAGTCAATAAATAAAATTCTTGAAATTAAGACAACGGAAGTTATTACATTACCTTTACCTGAAAATAAGAATAAATGCATTACTTCAAAGGGAATTGATTTAATAAGAGAAAAAATTAAATGGAGCGATGCAACTTTAGTTGGTCCCGGAATAGGAAGAGACGCGGATACGCAGGAATTAATAATAAAAATACTTGAGGAGTTTGACCATAAGTTTATTATAGACGCAGACGGATTAAATGCCTTAAAGGGAAAACTTGACATTTTTAAAAAGAAAAATAATAAAACTATACTTACACCACATTACGGGGAGTTTTCTGTACTCAGCGGATGTTCGGTTGATGAAATAAAGAAGGATATTTACAAAATATCAACAGATTTTGCAAAGAAATATAATGTCATTCTTGTACTGAAAAATTCTCCAACGATAATTACAGACGGTAAATATTTTTATATTAACAGAACCGGCAGGGAAAATTTGGCAACAATAGGAAGCGGTGATGTTTTATCCGGTATTATATCCTCTGTTTATTCTGTAACAGGTGATGCGGTAAAATCATCAGTTTACGGATGTTATCTTCATGGGAAATGCGGTGATAATCTTTTCCGTAAAACGGGAAGCAGTTCAACTCTGGCGGGCGACTTGATTGATTTCATCCCGGAAACTAAACTCAGTATTAAATTTGAATAAGAAATTTTATATATACCATTTACCGTTAATTCTTTATCTGATATTGATTTTTATTTTGTCATCAATTCCCGGAGATAATCTTCCGGAAATAACATTTGAATTGAACGACAAGTTAATACACGCCGGGATTTATTTCTTTGCATTTTTACTGTCTTATCTTTCATTTTCAAATATTGAAAAGCCTGCTTTTATAACAAAAAATCCATTGGCTTTTTCCTTAATTTTTACAATTTTATATTCAGTCTCGGATGAGTTACATCAGGCTCTCGTACCTAACCGTTCCGCGGAGGTACTGGACTTTTTTGCCGATGTTGTTGGTTCTTTGCTTGGATTGATTTTAGTTATATTTTATCAGAATTACTTTAAACCAAATTTTCTGAAGCAAAAGTTAACAGGCTCAAATTAAACGCAGTATATGATTAAAACAATTGACTTCTTAAATTCCATACCATTACTGATTATTTCAGTTTCGGCAGTTATTACAATTCTTGTCGGTTCATTTTATAAAAAATCGACTAAATATGTTTACGCAGTTACATTGATTGCATTAATTGCAGCGATTTATTATTCCTTCGGTTATCTTGATAAGGAATATTTAATCTATAACAATTTTCTCCGAGTTAATAATATTACAACACTGTTTTCTATCATTGCCCTTTTTGCAGTATTATTGAGTACACTCTCCGCTAAAGCATATATTGAAAAAGAGGAAATTAACTTTATTGAATTTTATTCTCTGGTATTGTTTTCAACTGCCGGAATGCTAATTATGATTCAATCATATAATTTGATTACTGTATTTGTAGGTCTGGAATTGATGTCTATCAGCTTTTATATATTAACAGGTTTTTTAAGGAAACGTATTAAATCCAACGAAAGTGCTTTAAAATATTTTCTTCTTGGTGCATTTATGACAGGATTTTTGTTATTCGGTATTTCTTTAATTTACGGTATAACAGGTTCAATGAGTTATGCTAATATATTTCAGGATACATCTGTGTTTAAAAATCCAGTGTTCCTGATAGGTTCTGCGCTTTTTATGATAGGTTTTTTCTTCAAAATGGGACTCTTTCCTTTTCATTTATGGGTGCCTGATGTTTATGAAGGTGCACCTACGACTATTACAGGACTGATGTCAACCGCAGGAAAAATTGCGGCAGTTGGTACAATAACACCTTTTATAGTGTATACCGCCAGCGATAATTTCAGACTGATTTTCAGTATAATCGCTTTACTTACGATGCTGATAGGAAATGTTACCGCCCTTGCTCAGTCAAATATTAAAAGAATTCTTGCATTCTCTTCCATAGCAAGTGCGGGGTATATTCTTGTAGGTGTTGCTGCTATGAATGATTTATCCATCAAAAGTGTTTCATTTTATCTTCTCGCATATACACTAATGCAACTGGGTGCTTTTATAATTGTATCACTGATAGAAAAGCCTGCTGAAGGAATAAATGAATACAGAAATGTAGATATTGAGGATTATAAAGGACTTGCAAGAACAAATCCACAGCTGGCTATACCGCTGACGATTTTCCTTTTTTCGCTCGGCGGTATTCCACCGCTTGCGGGATTTTGGGGCAAATATTATTTATTTTATGCTGCGATACAGTCTAATCTGATATGGCTTTCCATTTCTGCTATATTGTTCAGTGTCATTTCACTCTATTATTATTTGAAAATCGTTGTTTATATGTGGTTCAATCCTCCAGCAAACGGAGATGTTTATAAAATTGATTCAATGCCCTCGCTTTCGATTTTGATTGCAGCTTTTCTGACATTTTTGTTCGGGATATTTCCACAGTATTTCTTTGCTTTGTTTAAAACACCCTTCAAGTAAAAAGATGAAAATAATTATTGTTTTCTTATTGCAATTGATATTAATAAATTTGTCATACTGCGATGATAAGCAGGATACAAATTATGTTATATATAAATCATCGGGAAATTTTAATAATGCGGTTTCTGTAACAGATGACGGAAAAGGTTTCATATATATCCTTGATACCGATAATTCGGAAATAGTGAAATATTCAGCAGAACTTAAGGAGATAAAAAGAGCGGGAAAAAAAGGATGGAAAAACGGTGATTTTTTTTCTCCTGCACATATAGATGCGAGTAACGGAACGAATATTTTTGTTTCGGATAAATTAAACAGCCGTATTCAGACATTTGATTTGAATCTTGGATTTATTTCTTCATTATTAACGGATTCTGAGATAATAGAAGATAAATTTAAAATCAGAAAACCTGTATGTGCCGTTCCGGTGAATTCAATTGATTTATTCGTGCTTGACGGAGATAATCCCAAAGTCGTTTTATTCTCGGGTTCACTGACTCCGGTCTCTTATTTCGGAAGTTATCAGTCAGTTTCAGGAGCACTGAGTAATCCGGTTAAAATTGTTCGTGATTCAAAAAATAACGTGTACATTTTTGACAGGCAAAAAAATTCAGTATTAAGATACGATAATTTCGGTACATTCATTTCCGAATTAACTTCTGATGATATTATATCAATAGCAATTTATTCGGATTTATTGTATGTAATGTCAAAATCAGGAATAATTTCTTATGATGTAAACAAAAATTCATATCAGGAAAAAATTGCATTACCGCGCAGTATTAAGATAAAAAATCTGACTGATCTGGCTGTAACAGGATACAATAAATTATATTTACTTGAGAAAGATAAAATTCATTTATTAATTAAAAACTAAACCTATGGCAAAAAGTATTAATAAGGTAATTTTAATAGGACATTTGGGCAATGACCCAGAACTGAAATATCATTCTTCCGGTGCTCCATATTGCAGTTTTTCACTCGCAACAAACAGTTCATATAAAGATGACAAAGGAAACAAAATAGAAAAAACCGAATGGCACAGGCTTGTAGCGTGGAGAGGACTTGCAGAAGTTATTCATAAATATCTCAAGAAGGGGAGCCTGATATACTGTGAAGGCAGTATAAAATATTCTGAATTTGAAAAAGAAGGTCAGAAAAGATGGTCTACTTCAATCGTAATCAATGAGATGAGAATGCTTGACAGTAAGCAGGACGGCAGCTACTCAGTCGGCTCAGGTGTTAACGATAAACCGCATGAGGAGGATAATGTAATTCCGGATCCCGATAAAGAACAGAAGGATGACCTTCCATTTTAAATAATTTACTTCAGAATGACATTTCCGAATCAGTTAACGGTAATAAGAATTATTCTATCACCTGTGTTTTTATTCCTTGCTCTGAAGGATAATCCGGTAAATCTGAGGATAGCATTTATAATTTATATTATTGCATCCCTGACCGACTGGTATGACGGCTGGTATGCGAGAAAATTTAGATCTGTTACTAAAATAGGAATATTCCTTGACCCTTTTGCAGATAAAGTTTTAACAACTTTTGCATTTATTTTCTTTTATATAAAAGAAATAATGCCATTATGGATGTTAATTCTGATTGCCGTAAGGGATTTAATAATTACTTTATTAAGGTCATACGATGAATACAAAGGTATCACACTTAAAACTTCTTTTATATCGAAGACAAAGACATTTATTCAGATGACTTACATATTCGTTATACTAGGATTAATGTTTATATCTACTTTAATAAATAATGTGAATATTAAATCGGAAATAGCAGATTTTTTATATAATTCACCTTTGAATTATGCTTTGATTCTGACGGTTACTTTAATAACTGTTTATACAGGGCTGGATTATGTGTATCAGAAAATAAAAACAAATGAAGTTAATAAAAACAAGGAAAACAGCAGATAATTCAATTAAAATTGACTTATTTTCGAATTTACTTAACAGCGCTCTTTTTGTAGGATATGTACCTGTAGCGAGCGGTACCTTCGGAAGTATGTTTGCATTAATATTTATACTGATTCCGGGTTTCGATAATATCTTTATTATTGCCGCATTAACAGCCGTATGCTTTTTATTATGTCTGCTGACCGCAAGGAAAATTTTGAAAAAATTCGGTGATGACCCATCAGTTCTAGTGATTGACGAAGTCATCGGAATGTGGATTGCTTTGATAATTTTAAAATTATTGAACGGTTATTCTGAACAACTTGGTTTGAAAGAGGTGATAATTTCTTTTATCGCGTTTCGTTTTTTTGACATTGTAAAATTACAGCCTGCGGGATATTTTGACGGGATGAAAAATGTTTTCGGAGTATTAATGGATGATATTATCGCAGGTATATATGCGGGAACAATTTCTTATTTAATTATTGTGTTAATTAAATTATTATAAATATGCCGGTTTCAAAAATAATTTCGATAGGCGATGAAATCCTTATAGGACAGATTTCGAATACTAATTCACAGTTTATTGCGGAAAAACTATTTTCAACCGGAATTCCGGTTAAGAAGATTATCACTATAGGAGACAATAAGGAAGAACTGACTGCCGAGCTTGATGATTCGGCATTAAATTATGATGTAACCGTTATAACCGGCGGTCTGGGTCCGACCCACGACGATATTACAAAACCAGTTATGACTGAATATTTTGGCGATGAACTTATTCTCGACGAAAACATTCTGGAAAATGTCAGGACAATATTCAAGAGCAGGGGAATTAAAATGCCGGAGATAAATAAAGAACAGGCATTAGTACCAAAAAGTGCTATGATAATCTGGAACAGAAACGGTACTGCACCGGGAATGTATTTTGAAAAAGAGGATAAGCATTACATTGCATTACCTGGAGTTCCTTTCGAGATGAAACCTATGCTGACCGATTCAGTAATTCCAATGCTGAGAGAAAAATATTCAGACAAAATTGACTATGTACTGAAATCAAAAACTTATTTAACAACAGGAATAAGTGAATCGGTATTATTCGAGATAGTCGGCGATATTAAACAACTTACAGGAGATGATAAACTTGCATTTTTACCTTCTGCTGCAGGTGTGAGACTCAGAGTGGATATCCGTGCTACGGATGAAGAACATGCAAATGCGAAATTAAATGCCGTCGAAAACAAATTGAATGAAAAAATCGGTAAATATGTCTATGGTTCAAATGACGATTTACTTGAAGAAATAATAGGAAAATTACTTGCGGAAAAAAATAAAACATTGTCAACTGCAGAATCCTGCACAGGGGGACTGCTTGCTTCATTGATTACGGATATCAGCGGAAGTTCTAAGTATTTTCTCGGCGGTGTCAACGTATATTCTAATGAATCTAAAGTTAATATACTTAATGTCAGCAACGATCTGCTTGTCTCCAAAGGTGCAGTCAGCGAAGAAACGGCAGTACAAATGGCAGTTAATTCAAGAAAAATATTCAGTTCAGATTATTCGTTATCTATAACTGGAATTGCCGGTCCTGAAGGCGGAAGCGAGGAGAAACCTGTAGGTCTTGTTTACATCGGATTCGCAAGTCCGGAAAAACAATACGCAAAACAGTTCCTTTTCGGTCAAAGAAGGGATAACAATAAACTCCGTTCCGCAAAAATGGCATTGGAAATATTACGTAAAGAGCTATTGCAGATATAGAGTTTCTTTCGAACAGGAAAAATCATTCATTAAGAAATTATTATTTAGTTTCTTTTAAATGACGTCAGATTTTTTTATTTTTATTAAAAAATATAATTCTGAAAGATATAAGAAAAATATATTGCGGGGTATTTGAAATTAAATTTATTAAATTAAAATTATTAGAAAATGAATTGTCCAAAATGTAATTCAGTAAACAGCAATGACTCAAAGTTTTGTATTATATGCGGTGCAGAATTAAGCCAGGCAACAAAAATTTGTCCAAACGGTCATATTTACGATGCAAAGTATGATGTCTGCCCTATTTGTCCCTCTCCGGAACTGGCGCAGAAAATAGGTTCAGCGATTCATTCTTCTCCTACCGTAGCATATTCTGATAACTTGGACGAATCAATGAAGAATACTGTTGTTGAGCAAGTAAATGTTTCCGGCGAAGCTAAAGGGAGTAAAAAAACCGTTATTGTTAATGAACCGTCAAAAGATGGGATTAAGGAAGAAATCAGACAGTCAAGAAAGCTTGCCGGCTGGCTGATTACTTTTACTTGGAGTGCTGAAGGAGAAGATTACAGATTATACGAAGGACGAAATCTGATTACAGGGGGAGGGCAAGGGGATATTATTATATCGGATCCTGCTGTATCAAATCCTCATTGTATGATACTTTTCAGGTCGGGAAGGTTTAAAATAAAAGATGAATTATCAACAAACGGTACTTTTATTAACGGAACGGAAATTGAAGAAACAGAATTAAAGGACAGCGATATAATTAAAATCGGGACAACAGAACTTAAACTGAGGACTGTTAATTAGAAACACTTGAATGAAAAAATTATTTGCATTATTAATTTTATTCTTTTTTACGGTTTTGCTGATAAATTCTCAGGTTGATGAAAAAGACAAAAAGAGAGACGATTCCGATAATTATGAAGTAAAAAGCAAAACAATTTTTGCCCAGAATCCTTTACCACCTTTAATTCGTGATATTGATATTTCGAAATTCCAGAGAAATAAATTATACATTAGTTTTGTGGATGAAGAAGGCAATCCGATAAAAGATCTCGACTCTTCAGACTTCAGAATAATTGAAAAAGAGACAGGTGAAAAAGTTATTCCAAGTTCAAAAATATTTTACGATTCAGATGAAGGTATACTGATATGTTTTTCCATGGATGCTTCATTCTCAATGACCGGTGCTCCGCTTGAAAATGTAAAACAAGGATTATTAAAAACGATATCCAAATTCAGAGATGTCGACAAAATGGGACTTGCATATTTTCACGATGATTTTTTCAAAAAAAGCGAATTCGGAACCGACAGGGAAATATTGAAGAACAATATCAACGATTTATCAACAGGCGGCAGTTCAACGGAATTATACAAAAGTGTTATGAAATCAGTCGAATGGTTGGAAAAACAAGAGACACCTAAAAGGAAGATACTTATAATTATTAGCGACGGTGATGATAACGGAAAGGAATTCAAACTTGAACAATGTTTAAAAGAAATCCGCAACAGTAATATAACTGTCTTTACAATCGGCTCAATTAAAGAACAGGATGAAACAAAGGGGACTTTGGCTAATATGGAGGAGATTGCCTCAGCATCAAAAGACGGAAAGTATTATAAAATAAAAAGCCCTGAGGACATCAGCAAAATTATTCCTATGATTTACGACAGGATAAAGGATGAATATTTGCTTGAATACTGGAGTTATGTAAAAATAAATACAGATGTAACTGTAACTTTAGAAGTAAAATACGGTGATAAAGTATATAGCACAGATACATTATATACAGCACCTGAAAAAATTGTTGAAAACGCTCCAGCAAAGTCTTTCTGGAAAACCAAAGAATTTCTGCTTGGTGTGTCAGCAGCAGGTATAATAATTGCAGGATTAATCGTTTTTTTAATCCTGAATATATCAAAAAAGAAAAAATTCAGACTTGAAAAGGAGAAAGAGTCAGAACTGCGCAGAAAAGAAGCAGATGAGAATAGAAGCAGATATAATCAACTTCACTTTGAATACGAATCATTATTATCTAAACTTGAAAATCAGCAGAATGTATCCGAAAGTGAGAAAATTAAGATTTCTAAACTGGAGCAGGAATTAAATAATTTAAGCAAAACGGTTGTGGGTATAAAAGTAAACCCCCTGGATATTAGACGCAGAACACAGATTTTAAGTTCTTTCCCCGGAGAATCCAAAAGTCCTGATTCGTCGGGATTCACTTCAGGAAAAATAAAAATATTGGAAGGATTTCAGGCAGGAAGAGTACTTATAATTGGAAAAGAAGGTTTGATAATCGGCAGGTCAGAAGGGAATTTAATATTAAACGAAAATATCGTTTCGAGAAAACATGCTATTATATATAAACAGAATGAAGAGTATTCCATAGAAGATTTTAAATCAACCAACGGAACTTTCATAAATAATTACAGAATAACAAAATCTGTCCTGAGACCGGGTGATATTATAAAAATCGGAAATACTAAAATGCAATTTTTTATTGGCTAATTTATTAAACAAATATGGTAAACCAAAACTCAGGGAATTTTAACATAGTATTCGGCAATAAAACAGATTTCGGAAGGGTACGTCAGAGAAACGAGGATTATATGGAAAGTTTCGAAAGTCCTTTCGGATATGTATTCGTTGTATGCGACGGTATGGGAGGCCACGTAGGAGGGGAAATTGCATCAAGACTTGCCGCTTCAACGATAAAAAATGTTTTTCTTAGTAATCCGAACAATCTTACATCTCCATCGGAATTAATTGAAGAGGGCCTTATTGAATCAAACCGTGCGGTTTATAATAAAAGCATTGAAGATGCATCGCTGAAAGGAATGGGGACGACCTGTGTTGTGGTTGTAATAAAAGACGGAATTATTTTTTACGGTCATGCCGGTGACTCAAGATTATATATCATACGAGCTAACAGGATATATCAGTTAACAAAAGATCATTCATTCGTACAGTCCCTCGTTGACCAGGGATTAATTACCGATAATGAAGCCGAAAATCATCCGAGAAAAAATGAAATTACAAAAGCACTCGGTATTTCATCTTCGTTGGTTCCTGATATAGTCAGAAAAGGAATGCTTGTATATAATAATGACTATCTTATTTTATGTTCCGACGGATTATCAAATATGGTAAGTGAGCGTGAAATAATGGAGACTGCAATTAGTTCTGAACCTTTTGATGCCTGCAGCCGTCTTGTAGAAATGGCTAACGTAGCGGGAGGTACCGATAATATAACGGTGCAGATAATTAAAGTTATTTCCCGTCAGAATTTACCGGATGAACTGAAGAAAGCTATTCCGGACGGTGCTGTGCGAAGAGCCGAAGTTCAAAACAGAGTAACCGGAACGTCACACATTAATTATACGGATATACCAGATTCATGGGAGAAAAAGAAATCACCGATATTGTTATTAATATTTACTTTTCTTCTGATTCTGGTCATTGCGGGTATCATATATTTATTGTTTTTTAGAGACAAAAAGCCCGATTTAACTGGTGATGTGCAGGATACGACATCTATAGTCAAAGAAGCCGAAAGCGGATTCGACAGGGAAAAAACAAAGGCAGAGATAACCGCACTTTTAAAATATATTTTTGAGTCATCGGCGAACGACAAGAATATAAAATACGAAAATAATAATTTCAGTTATAAAAATTCTGAAGGTAAAACGGAAACATTTAATATAGAATCACTGAGAAATATATTTACAATGAATCCTAAGAAGAATGTCACGCTGAAATCGTGCGAGGAGAACTACTGCGAGTACGTTATAAATGACGGCGGGAAAACACTGGAATATGAATTACAGTATATTAAGGTAAACAATAAAATAAAATTTGAAAAGATAATATTTAAGAGGGATTTAACTCCACCGCCTCCGGTACTTAAGGAGGAACCGAAAATCGTACCTAAGCCGCAGCCCAAAGAAAAAGAGATAAAACCAGAAGAAGAAATCAGAGATAATAACAATAATAAAGAAAATGACAATAAGGAAGAGAAGATTAAGCCTGAAACTTAAACAGATTATCATAATATCGTTTCTGACGCTAATTACATTTAATTCATATGCCCAGTTAAAGATTAATGATAATGTAATACTCGATGCATACGAATATCCTGATATTCCTTATCTGATATATTATGTCAATCTCTCAAATTCGGGTAGCAATGAGTTATCAAAAATTGAAGATATTCTTTTTGTTACTCAATCCCGGCAGGAAGCCAAAAATATCTTTCCGCTTTACATCAGCAGTTCATTGGACCGGATACCTCCAAAAACAATTAACGTAGACGGGATAATTGCATTCAGAGGTAATTTTACTGATTTTGTAATTCATTCTTCAGTAAATAATTCCGGATTAAATTCAGATTTAATTGAAAAAAAAGATTTTAAAAATTACAAAGAAGAAGCTTATGCGCTTGCAGTGATTCTCGCACTCGAAAATTACAAAGCAGGCGATACTCTTGTGAATTATTACTATAAGAATTATTATCTGTCAAATAACCCGGATATGATAATACGGGAAGATAATTATCTTAAAGAATATCTTGATGCGGCAATAATAAGAGCAGCAAATATTTATGAAAATCAGAAAGAAGATTTAAGTATTCCCGAAATAAAGGAAATAACAAAGAATTTAAATGAATCACGAAACAAAGATAACAATGACACGTTATTCAACAAAGGTCTGAGAAATTATTATTTAGAACTTGCCCGTTATTATTCGAAATCAGAGGAAAAAGACAATGAGATTATTGCAGGATATTATGGCAGTGCAATGGATATTGAAATAAAAGGTGAATTCTTTGAAAATACCGAGTTGTTTAATTATGCGAATTCATTATTTTATCTGGAACAGGACAACTGGGCTGAAGACAGAATTTATCATTTCGGGAATTGTAAAAAGTTTTATGAAACATTAATGAATAATAAGTTCAGGCTTTGTGAAATATACCTGAAACTCGGGTCAATATATTACATGGAAAATTACGAAACGGGTGATTTTTCCGAATCGAAAAAATATTTTAATAAAGTAATTGATAATAACTGTAAGGAACAAACAGAAAAAGCAAAGAAAAATCTTGCAAATATAAAAGAACTGGAGAAAAAATAGCAAGAAAATTGCATAAATCAAAAAATAAAAATATGAAAAAATTAATTGCAAAAATTATATTAACGCTCGGTCTGATACTGATATTAACCCCGAGCGCTAAACCGCAGGAAGAACTTGATTCCCTGTTTATTATCGGAAAGGATATTCTTGAATTATTCGGACAGATGACAGAACTGACGGATGAACAGGAAATCGATTACGGCGACCGTATTGCTGCTCAATTCAATCAGCAGGTTACAATAACCTCACAAGACCAGAGCAAAGTGGAAAGAATCGGAAACAAAATTTCGGGTTACGTAACTAGGTCAGTAATACCTTATAAATTCAGAGTTATAGAAACGGATGAAGTAAACGCTTTCTCCATGGCGGGAGGCAATATATGGGTTACAACAGGATTGCTCAATACTGTTGAAACTGACGATGAACTCGCTTTCGTAATTGCGCACGAGATTTCTCACGAGGACAAAAAACACAATATGAGACGTGTGCAGATACTTTTCAGGGCAAAGGAGTTCGGCGGGGAAGAAGCGGAATACTTTACTATGATTGCACAGAATCTTGCAACTATGCCGTTTGCAAAATATCAGGAATTTGAAGCAGACGAATGGGGCGCTTATCTTATGCATAAAGCAGGTTATGATACTAAAGGTGCACTGGATTTCTTTGAAAAACTGTCAAAATTAGGCAGTGATGAAGGAGAAAAAGACCTCGGCTACATTTTCAGGACACATCCTTTTACTAAAGACAGGATTAGTAACCTGAAAAAATATATTAAGAATAATTTATAAAATGATGAAAAAAATATTTATACATTCATTGCTTTTTCTGATGATTTATATTTCCGGTTGTTCATTGTTTTACTCTACTTTTTTTGAAGAACCTGAAGTAATTGGATATAAAAATTTAAGAATTTCCAAAATAGGATTGTCCGGTGCAGATTTTATTATTACGGTTCTCGTGAAAAATAAAAACAGCATAGATGCAAACATACTTGAATGCAGTTACGAGTTATTCGTGAACGAGGCATACATAGGGAAGGGTATCTCTAAAGAGAAACAAAAACTTTATGCAAAAGATACATCTGAAATTATTATGCCCTTAACTGTAAAAACATCCGATTTGCTGCCCGCATCGCTTGCAATGTTTAAGGATATAATCAAAGGTGAAGAGTTATTGTACAGGATTGAAGGAGAAGTGCTCGGAGAAGCAAAAGGAGTCGAAATCGAAATTCCGGTATCAATTGAAAAGAAATTATCTGCCGAAATATTTTAAAGTATATGAAAATTATTAAAATTGGTCGATCGCAGGAATGTGATTTAAAAATTAATGACACCTCTGTTTCAAGAGTACACGCCAGTATCTTGATTGACCTGGGTAATGTAACCATAGAAGATTTAAATTCGGCAAACGGAACATATGTCAATAATCAGAGAATAAAACAATGCAATATAAACCGCTTTGATACAGTCAGACTCGGGAATTATCAGTTAAATTTAAATCAGATATTCGATACGGCTTTTGAAATGAAGGCTGAAGCCCCTGTTCAGAGTGCAGTAGGAACTTTTAAAACCGTTACAATAGGCAGGGCAAGCGATAATGACATTATAATAAATGACGCTTATATATCATCACACCATGCCGTTATTAAAGTATTAAACGGAAAATTGACTATTCAGGATTTGGGAAGTATGAACGGAACTTATGTAAACAGGAGCAGAATATCATCTGCTGATATAACTTTCTCCGATGATATTCAACTTGGTTCATATAAATTGAATCTTGAAAGGTTCAGGAATTATTTCTACGAAGTCAAAGATGAAAAAATATCGAATGTTACTTTTAATCTTGCCGAAGGCATTAACAAAATAGGGAGAGCACAGGATAATGATGTTGTAATAAATCATCCGATGATTTCAGCCCATCATGCGATAATTATCAAATCGGGAAATTCGTTTGTAATTGAAGACCTGAACTCGACAAACGGCGTTTACATTAACGGCAGCAGGGTACACAGGCAAAGTTTTACTTCTTCGGACAAAGTAACACTCGGAATTTATCCGATTAATATATCCTCAACGGCTGCATTGAAAACTTACCGCGGGGATGTCAGGCTTGACCTGAACGCAATAGATTTTACAGTAAAAAATAAGGGTATCCAGAAACAAATTCTTCATAATATTAATCTTACTGTTTTCACTTCTGAATTTATCGGTCTGATAGGTCCTTCCGGTTCGGGAAAGACAACTCTAATGAACATCATTAACGGTTATGTAAAGCCTACACGCGGAGAAGTTATATTGAATCAGACTAACCTGCATAAAAATTACGATTTGTTCAGGGGTAACATCGGATTTGTTCCGCAGGATGATATTATTCATCGAGAACTGACTGTATATCAAAGTTTATTTTATTCTGCCAAGTTAAGATTGCCTGCCGATACAACCAATGAAGAAATTGAATACAGGGTTGATGAAATATTAAAGAAACTTGATATATTAAAAGCAAAACATGTTATAATCGGTTCTCCGGAAAAAACAGGGATTAGCGGCGGGCAGAGAAAAAGAGTGAATCTTGCACAGGAATTAATAACACAACCTTCAATATTACTTCTTGACGAACCTACAAGCGGACTGGATCCGAAAACTGACTCTGACATTATGAAACTTCTGCGAGAATTGGCAAATGAAGGCAGAATTATTTTACTTACTACTCACCACATTACGGAATCCAATTTTAAATTATTTGATAATTTAATTTTGCTGACAACCGGCGGTCGCCTTGCATTTTATGGTCCTGCATATCCTGATTCAATAAAATTCTTCGATGCTGCGTCTCCTTCGGAAATATTTACAAATCTCGAATTAAAAGGTTCACCCGAACAAAATGAACAGAATTACAGGAACAGCAGTTATAATACTGAATATGTAGAGAAAAGGAAATTCGATTTTTCTGTTGTCGGTTCTGCAGATGAATTTGCAAAGAATCAGACAAAAAGGGGATTCGGTTTTACTCAGTTCTGGGTTCTTCTAAAAAGATATTTTACTGTAAAAAAGTCAGATACCGTTAACTCTATTATACTTTTTCTTCAGGCTCCGATTCTTGGACTGTTAATCGGATTAGTTGTAGGGAAACCTGCGGACAAACCCGGTTTACCCTCTTTTATTAATCCGGTTTTTGTGATGATAATATGTTCAATATTCTTTGGGGTATTAAATACATCCAGAGAAATTGTTTCCGAACGTGCAATATATTTCCGCGAGAGGATGGTGATGCTAAAGATTCCTTCGTATTTATTTTCGAAATTTTTCCTTTTAACAATAATTAGTATTATTCAATCAGTAACACTGGTTTCAATAATCTATTATTTCTGCGGACTGGAGGGTGATTTTATGGTTATACTGATTACGGTTACTTTGGTTGGTATTTGCAGTATGTCACTTGGTTTTCTTCTTTCAAGTTTTGTTAAAACCCCAGAATCTGCAGTATCGATATCAATTTTTGCTTTAATTCCGCAGATAATTTTCGGAGGTGCTATACTGCCTTTTGGTGATATGGAAGGGATAATCGAAATTATCGCATATACAATGCTTTCGAGATGGGCGTTTGAAATAATTATAAGAACTGAAGCGGATGCAATAGAAAACGGTATAGAAATAGTAACGCAGTCTAAATTTGTACCTGAAACAGATTATACCGTAACAGGATTTATTGCAATTGCCGGTATGGGAATAATATTTTTATTAATTGTAGCATTACTTTTAAAAAGAAGGGATAAAGTATGAATAAAATCTACACAAATATTTTTCTTATTCTATGTCTTTTTGCGATTTCAAATACTTTTGCACAAGAACAGGATGCATCAAAGGTATTTGACAACTGCATAGAAAAAGTCGGACTTATTACCGACGATGTAAACGGATTCGGAAGCGGATTTTTTGTAAATCCGAATACATTTATTACAAACAATCACGTTGTCGAGGGTATGGATAAAGGAAATATCTTTATCAGATTAAAGGACGGAAGTGAAATTTATGCCGAGTTAATTGCCACAGACAGGAAACGTGACCTTGCTATTCTGATTACCGACTATGATGAAAATGAATATCTTCATTTGATTCTTCCTGATGATGTACGTCAGGGTGATAAGGTATTTGCACTCGGGAATCCCTCGACGCAGGATGCAAAAGTTTTCGAATTCAACATTACGGACGGTATTGTGAATAATATCAAATATGATACTTTTAAAGGTGAAAAACTTGATATAGATGCTGAAGTACTTCTTCATTCGGCTACCATCAATCCCGGAAACAGCGGCGGTCCGCTCGTAACATCTAACGGTTCCGTAGCAGGTGTAAATTCATTTTACTACAATGCAGGAAATAATTTATACTTTGCGATACACGTAGGTGAACTAATTGACTTTTTGAAAGAAAACGATATAAAGTATAAGACAAAAACCCGTGAAGACGGAATAGGTATGAGCAGAACAATGAAAATTATTCTTTATTCATCAGGTACTTTCATTCTACTGGTTGCTATTATTTCAGTTATTTTTGTTGTTTCAGGGAATAAAAAGAAGAAGTTAAAGAATCAAGGTCAGCCGGTTATGCAACCGAAGATATCTCCTCTACCTCCTCCACCCCAGCAGAGACAGGTGTTTGGCAGCGTTCCTCCTTCTAACCTGGAGAAAACAGTTCAGTTCGGCGTTACTCCGGGTGCGACTCCGGTGGGTTCTGTTGGTGCAGTATTGATTTATCGCGGCAAGAGGATATCAGTAAATAAAAATAATTTCATTGTAGGAAGAGGTCTGAATTCTGATTTGGTACTCGACGATACCCAGGCTTCAAGACAGCATTTTGTTATAATCACTGAAGGAACAAACTATACTTTGAAAGATTTGAATTCAAGTAACGGAACTTTTTTAAACGGTAATAAAATTAGTACGGCTGTACTTAAGAATTCTGATGTGATTAAAGCAGGTTCTTCTTCAATTATATTTAATAAATAAAAAAAAAAATGAAAAAAATATTTGTTTTTATTATACTTGTTTTAATTACAGATAGTGCTTTTTCACAGGCAACATTTGTAATTAAATTATATGACTTCGCCTGGTCAGTCTCATATGAAAATAATGAAAATCCGAAATACGTCGGAATACTTCTGATAATGAATGTCATAAACGAGGGCAATCAGTCCGATGTGTGCTATGAACTTGAAGATATATATCTTGACTGCTCCAATAAATATTATACTTTCGGAACTGATATTGTGTTATCTGAAAGTTATGGTGCTGATAATATTATTTTACCTTATGATACGTCGAAAGTAATGTTATTTTATCTCGTTCCGAAAGATGCTGATGCACTTACATTGAGATTCAAAAATGCACCCGAAGCAGGCGGAAAATATATAACGGAAAGTTTTAATAAATGGAAAAATACTAACAGATCTAAACTGACATATTTTGAGAATCAGGCGGCTGATTATTTTTCAAAAAAGAATTATACGATGTCAATTGTCTATTGTTATAATGCGAAAGCTCTAAAACCCGAAGCAAAGGTGAATTTTACTCTCGGTAATTGCTATATATCGCTTAAAAATTACGACCTTGCAATTGAATATTATGAAAAATCTTATAAGGAGGTCAGCAGATATCTGATTTACGATAATATGGGTTATGCTTATCTCGGAAAAGGTGAATATAATAATGCTCTGGATTATTTCAGGAAGGCTGTTAACGAAGATTCGAGACAGTTCGATCCTGTTCTGGGAATGGCAATTACGCATTATTATTTAGGCAATTATGACATGGCGAAAGAATATTACCTGCGGGCTGAAAAAATTGAATATCAGTTAAAATATGGAATGGAAGGACTAGATTATTTAACAGATAATGAAGGTGTTTTTTACGGTGATACTGAAATTTTTGCATTAAATGAAATTTGCAAAATGCTCTATTACAATTATAACGAATATTAAATCACATCTGAATGATAGGGAAGATTGTTCAGAATTACAGGATTGTTTCAAGGATAGGCGACGGAGGAATGGGGATTGTGTATCTGGCGGAACATACTGCTATACGCAGGCAGGCTGCAATAAAATTCCTTAATCCCGTATTTCTACAGAATGAAATTGTACGGAAAAAGTTCATTGATGAGGCTCAGACACTATCTGTTCTCCAGCATCCAAATATTGTGATGCTTTACGATTTAGGCTCGTATGAGAATAATATTTTTCTCCTTATGGAATATCTTAACGGTATTTCGCTTGATAAAATTATTTCAGGCAATCAGCCGTATCTTGACGAAAATTTGGTAAAAAATATTATGCACGGTGTATTAAGTGGTGTTACTTATGCACATAAGAAAAAAATTGTACACAGGGACATAAAACCCTCAAATGTTATTATTACAAAAGAAGGAGTCCCTAAAATTCTTGATTTTGGAATTGCTAAAATACTGACCTCGAATGCTCAAAAAACCGGAGTAAAGATGGGCTCGGTATTTTATATGAGTCCTGAACAGGTTCTCAGCAATCCTGTAGATGAAAGAACGGATATATATTCGCTTGGAGTGACTTTGTACGAGATGTTGACGAATTCCTCTCCGTACCGTTCGGAAGTAAGTGAATTTTTGATATACGACAGAATCGTTAAAGAAGACTTTCCTTCTCCGAGGATTTTAAATCAGGATATAACCGGGCATATTGAAAGTATTATTTTTAAAGCGACAGAGAAAGCACCGGAGCAAAGATTTCAAACTTGTGATGAGTTTATTATAGCACTCCACGACACGAATTTCAGATATAACAGGAAAGTTAATTACATCCCATCCCCTGTGTATGAAAAATCTGCAAGTGCAGAGAACCGGATTCCTGTTACTCCTTCGCCTCCTCCCGTGACGGTTATTTCATCCGATTCAACTGAAACACCCAAAATAATTCAGGTTGAAGCACAGGATACAGCTGCAGTTAACGTATCTTCGCGGGAAAATAAAGTTTTGGCGAGTATTGAGACTGCGGATGGTAAGTTCATAAATTCCGAAAAGGAAGAAAAGACAAATCAGTCCAGAAGAAATAGTCTCATTGCAGAAAAGGAAACAAATAAAAAGCATACATTGATGTTTCCTTTTATTATTATATTGATAATATTACTATTAGTATCAACATTAATATTTATTCTATATCAAAATAATGAAGACGAAACTGTTAAAGAAGAATCAATTATATCTGATACCTTAAAACGTGAATCTTCCGGTAAAAAAATCACTGATGATAGTATAAGAAATAAGCCCGATACGACTGAGGCAGTTAAAAATAACGATTTAGATGAGAAATCTGAAGATGATAAGGAAAAAAATGTTGAGAAAAAAACAACGCAGAAAAAAACAACTGTAAAAAAAACACCGGTAAAAAAGGATACAAAATCCGAGAAAACCAAGCCGCGCATAAGATTTGAATAAAATTAGATGTATTTAGTAAATATGAATTATCAATAATCAATAAACCGTGAATTCGTAAAATTTAACTTCTAAAATGAAATTAAAACAGCATTAGTCAGTGAAAAATAAAAAATGGTATTTCTGTATAATAAAAGGAAACAGTAAACAGATAATTAAAAATTAAAGAAACCTGAAGTAAAAAGTAAAATGAAGAAACTGATAATATTCATACTAACCCTGAATTTGTATTTATTATCATGCGGGAAAGAGGAAAGGAGAACAACCGGTGATTCAGATTCAACTAAGAAGAAAGATAAAATTGAATCAGCGGGAGACATTTCGGATAAGCCAAAGGAATATTCTTTAAATGATTTTTTAAAAAAAGACAGATTACTCGACGAATTAACGGAAAAAATATTCAGAAATCTCGTTTCTGACGAAGAAAAAGTTGCACAGATGGTGGTAACTTTCGGCGGTAAATCAGGCAAGCCGGATGCTTATGTAAAAAAAGTAATCAAAGAAAAAAAAGCGGGAGGAGTTATATTGCTGGGAGGGACAAGAGAATATATGAAAGAAATGATTAGCAGTTTAAATAAGATTATTGACAGTTTATGTTATCTACCTCTTTTACATATGACAGATGCAGAGCCGTCGCTTTTAAGTAAAAAAATCGGCGGATTGCCTGACTTTAAAAGTGCAAGCGCGATTACAAAAAGTGAAATCAGCGGAATTGCAGAAAATATTTCGTTGCTGATAAAAGAAATCGGATTCAATATGAATCTTGCACCAGTATGTGATTTTCCCGATAATAAAGAAATAATCGGTAAAAGGTCATTCGGAAATAAAACCAGAATAATCGAACTTGCTGTTCCATTTATAAGGGAAACTCAGAAAGAAAATATTATTGCAACGGCGAAACACTTTCCCGGACACGGGAAAGTAAAAGGGGATTCTCACAAAGGGCTAGTTTACCTAGAAAATAATATTGATGAGGAAATTCAGGTATTCAAAAGTGTTATCAATGAAGGAGTTATGAGTATAATGGTCGGACACATAGCGGTTAAGGAAGGAAAGTACTCGACTGAAGGGCTTCCCGCAACCTTATCAAAAAAAATAGTAACTGATGTTCTTAAAGGTGAACTCGAATTCAAAGGACTTGTAATAACAGACGCGATGAATATGGAAGCAGTTTCGAAAAGAACTAAACCTTCACTTAATGCCGTAATAGCGGGAAATGACTTAATTCTTGCCCCTTCGGATGAGGGAATGTTAATATCATCCGTAGTTGAAAAAATGGAAACCGATGAAACCTTTAAACAGAATATATATAAGTCAGTAAAAAAAATTATTAGAATTAAAATTTGTCTGGGATTGATTAAAATATAGTATTATATTTCAAAACAGGACGAAGGTAAAATATGTATGGCAGAACAAATAATTAGCAACTACAGAATTATCGAAAAAATAGGGGAAGGGGGAATGGGAATAGTATATCTTGCTGAACATATAACTTTAAAGCGGAAAGCGGCTATAAAAGTGCTTAATCCAATATTATCGCAGAATGAACAGATTAAAGCAAGATTCGTCAATGAAGCTGTTACATTATCACAACTCAATCATAAGTCCATAGTTTTACTCTACGATTTTACAAGTCAAGATAATCAACTTTTTTTAATTATGGAATACGCGGACGGACATACTTTGAGCGAAATTATTGAAAGAAACGAAGCGTTACAGGAAAACTATGCCGTTAATATTTTCAAGGATATACTAAGCGGATTTGTCTATGCACATTCAAAAGGTATTGTGCACAGAGATATTAAACCGTCAAATATAATAATAGAAAGTAACGGTAATCCGAAAATACTCGATTTCGGAATAGCAAAAATTCTTGCGAGTGATGCGAAAATAACAAAGACAGGAATGAAATTAGGCTCTGTATCATATATGAGCCCCGAACAAATTCTCGGAAAACAAATCGACTACAGAACCGATATATTTTCTCTCGGAGTAACCCTGTTTGAAACACTTACGGGAAAATTACCATTCGATACTTCGACTGACAGTGAATTCGAAATTCAGTCGAAAATAGTAGAAGGGAATTTCAAATCTGTAAAGACATTTAATCCTAATATCTCTGACAGAGTCCAGAATGCAATAATTATTGCTACATCGAAAAATCCAAATGACAGATTTCAATCATGCAATGACTTTAAAAATTATTTGACAATTACTAACATAAAGCAGCAGCAGTTTTCAGTTTATCCGTATGTACAGAAAACAAAGGTATCGGAAATTCATCCAGTGACAAAAAATAAAAATTCCAAGGCAGGATACATAATTGTCTTTACCATAATCGGATTAATTGCAATTACTGGATTAATTTTATTACTTACTTTTGGAAAAGAAGAAAATGAGGATAAAATTACAATCAGCAAGAAGACAGAATCAAGAGAAGAAGATTCAAAAAATCATAAGGAATCAACAAAGGAAAAAACAATGAATCGAACAGAAGAGGTAAGGAAACTGAATCTTGAAGGATATTATGAAGGATATGCCGACAGGTTCGGATACGATCCTATGGAAATGTGGATAACGCATGAAGACGGCGGAAAATTAACGGGTTCAACTACAATCAGATTTTCAAACGGTAAAACCGGTACATCGGGATTTGGAGGAGTTTACTATTCCTCGACGGGAAAAATATCATTATATGAAACAAAACAAACAAGCGGTTCGGGAACAATTGAAGGTACTGTCTCAACTGATGAAAATTATATTTATATAAACTGCATATTCACACGGACTTCAGACGGGGGCAAATACAAATGGCATTTAAAAAAACTAAAATAATAAAAAATGAAAAAATTAATTTATTTACTCGTAATTGTATTAGTTTTTGTTTTTACATCATGCAACAAAAGTGATGATACGAAAACCGTAAGGCCGAAAAAAGAGAGGCAGTTTACTGAACAGGAAACGACAAATAAGGAAAGTTCCAGGGAGGATGAAAATTTATCATCGAAAGAATCCGAACTTAAACAAAAAGAACTCGAATTGAAAGAAAAAGAATTACAGCTGGAAGAAGAAAAAATGAAAATGGAAAGAGAAAAAAATATAACTCCGCCGCCTCCAAAGCAAAATCGAAAAAGATACGGCTCAGTTCCTGGAAACTATCCTGAAGCTTCAACAAGGTATCTTTCTTACAGCGATATTGCAGGCCTGTCCAAATGGCAATTAAGCGTTATGCGGAATGAGATATATGCCAGACACGGATATATATTTACCCAGAATATGTCAATAAAAAACCATTTTGAAAGACAACCATGGTACGTGCCAACGTATTATAATGTTGAAAGGTTTTTAACAAAAGTGGAAAAATCTAATATAAATTTTATCAAACGGTATGAATAAGCGGATTGATAAAATTATTCTGATAAATATTTTCAAGGATAATATCCAAAACAGAATGATGTGAAATAATATTAATATTAGGTACTATTTACTGATAAACATAATTATTATATAAAAACTAAAATATTAAATTATGAATGTTTTAAAATTTTTCAATCCGGTTTTATTTATTATTCTTATTGTGTGTTTTTTTCTACCCTTCGTCCAGGTATCCTGCGGAAATAAAATATTGGTTGAAGCCTCAGGAATGGATATTGTTACGGGGACTGATTATTCGGAAGATAAGGATAAAGATGAAAATGAAACCAAAGATAGTGATAATTACCGGTATATTATGATTATTGCATTCGGGATTACACTTGTAGGTCTTGTATTGTCAGCATTTCCGCTGATAAAATCTATGGATATTGTCACTAAAATATTTAACATTTCCATGGCTGTTATATCATTATTTAGTTTTATCCTGCTGATTTTATATGTTTATCTGACGGACAGAAGTCTTAAGGATACAAAAAATGTTCTTGAGTTTAAACTTCTGTACGGATTTTTTGTGCTTGTAGCATTTTATCTAATTACAGCTGTTGTTAATGTAATGTTGCTTATATTTTCCGGTAATAAACCTGATTCACAGAAGCAAGTTGCTTATTATCCTCCTGCAGCTGTTAATCAGAATAAAATATGCGGAAAGTGTGGTATGGAGAATATATCAGATGCTGCATTTTGTAAAAACTGCGGGAGTAAATTGTTGTAAAATACCGGACTCGTCCGATGAACAAATTTGTCGTATAAGCAAATATTTACACTACCCCAACTGCTTTTCAAGCTGTGATTTTTGTAGGGTTATTTAAGCCTAACATACCCCAGCACCACTGCTACAGCAGAGGAAACATTCAGGGATTCGCAGTCTGAAAAAGAATTAATTGTAATTTTTCTGTAATTTTTATTTTCCAGTAATTTTGGGCTGATACCGGATGTCTCATTCCCAAAAACAAAAACATTTTTACTATTTTTGCTTAAATCACATGTCGTAATTTCATCTGCACCGTGTGAAGTTGTAAGAAATATTTCAAAACCTGATTTGAACAGAATATCAAGTTCTTTTTCTACACAACAATTTTCAAAAATATTCAGATTGAAAATTGCTCCCTGTGAAGCCCTGATAACTTTGGGATTAAATATATCTGCGCACCCTGAACTAAGAAAAATATTCTTCACATTAAACCACCAGCAGGTTCTTAAAATCGTCCCGAGATTCCCCGGGTCATTAATCCTTTCAAGCAAAACGGTAATTTTAATATTAAATTTGCCTTGCAGAAAGAAATTCCTTTTTCGCATTAATGCAATTATTCCCTGAGGTGTTTTAGTATCCGAAAGTGAAGTGATATTTTTAGCGGAAGAAAATTTTAAGGGTATCTTTTTCTTTGCTAAGATATTTAACAGTTCAGAATCATGATAATCATTTGAAAGTGCAACAAATTCAATATTTGAAGAATATGATTTTGATTTAAGGGCTTCTTCAATCAGATGTTTTCCCTCGATAATAAATTTTGATTCTATATCCCTGAATTTCTTCAGTTGAAGTTTTCTTAAAAAGGAAATTTCATTTTTTGAGAGTCGGTTATTCTCCACGGTATTCAATTATATTCTTTTCTGTCTCAAATATTTTTATGGAATGTAATTTAACATTTTCACGGTTTATTTTTTTCTTTAGAATGTCCCAGAAAATCATTGCCATATTTTCGGTAGTAGGAATTATATTATCGAACATATGGACTTCATTTAAAAATTTGTGGTCAACTTTGCTTATGATTTCATCATTTATGATTTTCTTTAATTCCTTCAAATCCATCAGATAACCGCTTATTTTATCGGGCGTGCCGCAGAGTGTAACTTCCAAATAATAGTTATGCCCGTGAAAATGATTGCAGTCTCCGAATAACTCTTCATTTTTCTTTTGAGAAAATGATAAAACCCTTAAAATATGTGATGCGGAGAAATGCTCACGTCTTGTAATATATATCATAATGTTTAATTTTCACTAACTTAATTAATATATGAACATAAAAAAATTATAAAATTATTCCCATTAAGCTTATTAATGTTTATTTTTTTATTTTCCTGGTTTTATTCTGAATTAATTTCAGGGATTATTATCATTTTTGCCGTCTAATATATAGCAGTCGATAATTAATAAAATCAAATATATTTATATTTCCCTGTTAAAAAAAATTGAAACTATATATATTTAATATCGTATTTACAATAAAACATAACATATAACACAATGAAGAATCTTTTCCTCCTGCCTCTTATGATTATTTCATTCGTTGGTCCGTTATTTCCACAGGAGGCGGTTGATTTAAGGGAAGCCGTCAGAACCGCAACGGATAACAATCCTGACCTTTACACTCTCAAAAATTCAATTGATATACAGAAATACAATATTAAATCCACGAGAGGTAATCTATTCCCGACCCTTTCCGTAAATGCAGGCTGGACAAAAAGTAATACCTTTTCAAAAGGAGGGGTAATATTTCAAAACGGAATCCCGATTATTATCGGTGACCAGAGCCGTACGCAGGATAACTTCAGTTTTGGTATCAATTCACAGGTTATGCTGTTCGACGGGTTTGCAAATTATCAGAACATTGACCTTGAAAGAGAAAATGAATTAAGGCTTAATATAAACTACGAGAAGGTTAAATATGATATTGTAATAAATGTATTTGCAAAGTTTTTTAACACGCTGATGAACGAATATATAGTTAAAGCGAATGAACGGAGCCTTGCAAATTCTAAAGACCAGCTGGAAATGATAAAAGAATACGTGAACGTCGGAAAGAAAACTATTGCGGAAATTTACAAGCAGGATGTTCAAGTCGCGCAGGATGAACTAAACCTTGAAAAGTCAAGAAATGATTATGAAAAATCTAAAGTAGAATTGCTGACTGTAATGTATGACAATCTCAACAGAAATATTCTTCCGGTTTCAGACGGTCTGAACCTTTCTATGGAAGAACAGGACCTTAAGATTGTTCTGAATTCGTATAAAAATGAAGAAGAACTGGTTAAAAGCGCAGTCAACACAAGATACGATTATCAGCTCGGTTTACAGGATATTGTAATAAATGAGACAAAACTTGATATTGCAGAGAAATATCTCTATTACCCGACACTTTCTGCATTCGGAAATTATAATATCAGCGGGAATAAGTTCGATGAAATTACAAGTAACAGAGTATTTACAGTAGGTTTATCACTGAATTATTCTATTTTTCAGGGATTTAAGCTCGATGTAAACAAACAAATTGCTGAAGTAAATATTAAACAGAAATCCGAGGATTTGAAAAGACTCGAACATCAAATAAGGTCTGATATTAAAAAAGCAACACTAGATTTAAACACGAGTTACAAACAGATAGATATACTTGACAGAAATATAAAATCAGCCGAACAGGATAAATATCTTTCTGAGGAAAATTTCAGAATAGGATATGGAACTCTGCTTGATGTTCAGACCGCAACAGTAAGGTACAACAATTTGGTTATTGAAAAAATTAAAGCAGTTTATAATTTTTATCTGGCGAAAGCCCAGATAGATTATTTATCAGGAAAATTAAAATATTAAAAAAATATTATGGCAAACAGTGATGCAATAGAAAAGCCTGTAAATAACAAAAAGGCGAGAAAGAGAAGAAAAAGATTATTCTGGATAATCGGAGTTGTATTGTTACTTATCATTATTTTTTCCATTATAATGTCGGGCAAGAAAGAGAAGTTAATTGAAGTTCAGACAGAAAAAATAGGGAAAAGAAATATAACACAGATTGTAACCGGAACAGGTAAAATTCAGGCAGAGAAAAAAGTAGATATAAGCGCTGAAGTAAGCGGAGAAATAATTTTACTGCCTTTCGAAGAAGGAGATGAAGTTAGGAAAGGACAATTGGTAGTCAGAATCAGACCTGATGCTTATTATCCGCAGATGCGTCAACAAGAAGCAGGAATAAGAGTCCAGGAAAGTAATCTAAAGGCACAGGAAGTTAATCTTCGTAAAAACGATCTTGAACTGAACAGAATAAAGGAATTGTTCAGCAAAGGACTGGCATCACAGAGTGAACTCGATAATGCACAGGCGAATTACGACGCAACACTTGCGAGTATGAATACAATCAGAGCGCAGATAAATCAGCAGCGGGCAGGTCTGTCGGCAGTTCAGTATGATTTATCTAAAACCACAATTGCTGCACCGATGTCAGGTACAGTTACACAGTTGAATAATGAAGTTGGAGAAAAAGTTCTTGGAACCATGTCCAATATGGGTTCTAATATTCTGACAATTTCAGACCTTTCCAGCATGGAAGCACAGGTTGAAATCGGCGAAACTGATGTTACTAACGTTAAAATAGGAGACACGGCAAGAATTCAGATAGATGCTTTTCCAGATAAAATATTCAACGGTGTAGTATATGAAATTGCAAATACAGCAACTTCAAAAGGAACCGGTACTCAGGAAGAAGTAGTTAATTTCATTGTAAAAATCAGAATTGATAAAGAAGATTATGAATTACGTCCAGGAATGAGCTGTACGGTAGATATAGAAGTTAAATACAAGGAAAATGTACTTGCAGTTCCTATTCAATGCGTAACAACAAGAGATGAAGATACAACCGAAATTAAAAAAATACCTGAAGGTGAGCAGCAGGTAATAGATACAAAAACTGAAAGCAGAGGTATAAAGAAGAACAAACCGAAAGAAATAATATTCGTTGTTGAAAACGGTGTAGCGAAAAAGAAAGTTGTTAAGACCGGTATCAGCGATGCGACCTATATAGAAATAATCGAAGGCGTAAATGAAGGCGAGGAAGTGGTCAAGGGCAGTTTCAAAGCTATTAACAAAGAACTTGATGACAACAGCAAAGTAAAGGTTAATGACGAAAAAACAAAAAAACAGAAATCGGAAGACGAAGAATAATACAGATATATTATGGAAAATTTAATAGAAATAAAGGACGTAAAGAAAATTTATGAAATGGGTGATGAGAAACTTTTCGCACTTAACGGTGTAACCTTCAATATTGAAAAAAATGAATATGTGGCGATTATGGGTCCTTCCGGTTCAGGTAAATCTACATTAATGAACATTATTGGATGTCTCGATACACCTTCTTCAGGTGAATACTTTTTAAATGGAAAGCAAGTCTCTGATATGGATGATAATGAACTAGCCCATATACGTAATAAGGAAATCGGATTTGTTTTTCAAACGTTTAATCTGCTTGGAAGAAGTGATGCATTGCATAATGTTGAACTTCCGCTGATTTATTCCGGAATTTCAAGGTCGGAAAGGGTACAGAAAGCAGAAGAAGCCCTTTTCAATGTAGGACTGAGTGATAGAATGAAGCATAAGCCGAATGAATTATCAGGAGGTCAGAGGCAGAGAGTAGCTGTAGCAAGAGCACTCGTAAATAACCCTTCTATATTACTGGCAGATGAACCTACAGGGAATCTCGATACAAAAACCGGTGAAGAAATTATGGCACTGTTATCGGAACTGAGTGAAAAGGGCAATACTATAATAATTGTTACTCATGAAGAAATAATTGCAAAACATGCAAACAGGATAATAAAAATCCGCGACGGTATGATTGAACACGATACAAAATCTAATATTGATTCCTGATGAATTTATTTGTTGCAGTAAAGGAAAATATAATAATAAGTTATAAGGCAATAACGGCAAATAAAATGCGGTCTATGCTTGCGACGCTTGGCATTGTTATTGGAATTATAGCCGTTACTTTAATGCAGACTGCAATCGAAGGAATCAACAGGGCATTTGAGGAAAGTATTGCATCAATCGGAGCAGATGTGCTTTATGTCCAGAAATTCGAGTGGTTCGGCAGCGAAGATTTTGAATATTACCGTAACCGCAAGGATATTACAATGCAAAATTATGAATTTTTGAAAAAATATGTTCAATCTGCAGTATCTGTATGTCCATCCGCAGGAACAGGCAGATCTGTCCAGTACGGCTCACTTTCATTGGAAAATGTAATTGTCCTCGGAACTACAGATGAATACCAAAAAACATTTGATGTAAATATGGAAGATGGGAGGTTCTTTTCCGAGAAGGAATCGGATAATGGTTACCCGGTTGTAGTCATAGGAATGGATGTAAAAAATGCTTTTTTCGGCAACATCGACCCTTTAGGAAAACCTATCAAAGTAGGTTCTTATACTTTTAAAATTATTGGTGTTCTGGAAAAGCAGGGCAGTATGCTCGGCTTGTTCAGTCTCGATAACAGAGTCGTTATTCCGATAAACAGATTTTTTAAATTATTCGGAACAAGAAGGTCGCTTTCGATTAACATCAAGGCTGCTGATATAAATAATCTTGATGAAACAAAAGAAGAAGTTATTTCAATTATGAGGAAGGCAAGAAAAGTTCCTCTCGGAGGTAAAGACGATTTCGGAATAAACCAGCAAGAAGCATTTAAAGCAACTTATGAACAACTGACTTCATTAATTAAAATGATAGGATTACTAATAACTTCTTTATCACTTGTTGTTGGCTCAGTTGGTATTGCAAATATAATGTTCGTATCCGTAAAAGAACGAACCAAAGAGATTGGTATAAGGAAAGCAATTGGGGCAAGGAAATCTGTCATATTACTGCAATTTCTAATTGAGTCTGTTATTATATGTTTGCTTGGAGGAATAATCGGATTAATTATTGCTTTTCCGATAAGCCTTTTGATTAATGCGCTTGTGCTTCCAACTACGATGCCCTTATGGGTAGTCGTACTTGGATTAATTATTTCCGTTGTTGTAGGAATACTGGCAGGATTTTTCCCCTCATATAATGCGGCAAAACTTGACCCTGTTGATTCATTAAGATATGAATAAAATATGTTAATTGTAGAAATAATAAAATTAGCGTTAAATACAATCAGAGCGAATAAACTCAGGGCATTTCTTACACTATCGGGAATTGTTATAGGTGTATTTTCAATTATTGCGATTATGACTGCACTATCGGCATTACAGGCAGGAATAGAAAGCGGATTGAGTCAACTGGGCAGTAATTCATTTCAGATACAGAAATTTCCTGCAATGAATTTCGGCGGTCCCGGAAGCAGAAAATACAGAAACAGGCCTGATATTACTTATGAACAGGGTTTACAATTGATGGAACGGGCAACAAATTATAAATATATCTCGATTGAGTTGTGGAAAATGGGAAAGATTTTTAAATACGGAAAGTACGTTACTAATCCCAATATGTCTCTGTGCGGTGGTACTACCGGCTTCACATATACTAATGATTATGTGATACGCGACGGAAGATTTTTCTCCGAGAAAGAAGTTCAGAGTGCTTCACCTGTTGCTGTTATAGGTCTTGAAGTTGTTTCGAAATTATTTCCGAAAGAGAATCCGATAAATAAAAGAATTATTCTCGACGGACATGATTATCAGGTTATAGGCATACTTGAAGGTAAAGGTGAAAGTTTTGGACAAAGTCTTGATAATCTTGCGATTATTCCTATAACAAGGAGTCTGCAAATATACGGAAGAGAAGAATCTTTGAATATTGCTATTCAGGCAAAGGATAAAGCCTCTTATAACGATTGTGTGGAAAACATAATAAGTGTCTTCAGAGTAATAAGAGGCGTTAAACCAGGCGAAGAAAATAATTTTGAGATTTTTTCGAATGACTCGTTAATAGAATCCGTCAATAGTTTTACTAAATATTTTAAGTACGGTGCAGGGTTTATTTCTTTCATTGCATTACTTGCAGCAGGTGTTGGTATTATGAATATTATGCTCGTTTCCGTTACAGAAAGGACGAAGGAAATCGGAATCAGAAAAGCAATCGGTGCGAAAAACAGCAATATATTGTTTCAGTTTATAGTTGAAGCAATTATACTATGTCAGGTCGGGGGAATTGTAGGTATAATTCTCGGTGTTTTTTCAGGTAATTTACTCGGAATCTATTTAAAAACTAACGTTGTAATTCCTTACGACTGGGTTATAATAGGATTTGTAATCTGCACATTAGTAGGTGTTATATTCGGTGTCTATCCTGCTTATAAAGCCTCTCGTCTGAATCCTATTGATGCTCTTCGCTATGAATAGATATATTCAATGAATATTTCTCCTTTTATTTGGCAGGGTTATTTACTAACTTCATTAAACAATCCTTGATTTCCTTTTCATCGATTTCCTCAAGGACCTGCTTTAGATTCCCAAGAGCCTTTTCAATTTTCGGCATCTGGTTTTCGTCATTGCGTTTTTCTATTAAATATCCGTAACTTCCAAGCATTTGTACGAGTCTTACTATTGCAAAATATTTATAATATTTAATAAAATTTCCCTTATCAATAAAATTATAAGAAAGAGTCGTAAGATAATGATTCAATAAAATTTCTCTTTCCTCGTTGTTAAATCCTGCACTTCCAGAATAAAGAAAAGAAGCAACATCATAGTGAAGCGGACCCTTTCTGCCGGACTGGTAATCGAGATAATACAAACTCCTTTTCCACATCATAATGTTTCTCGGTTGGAAATCCCTGAACATAAAATATAAATCAAAATCCCGTGTTAAAATTGAATTTAGTTTGTGAAAACAATCAATTACGTCATCTTTGAGTAACTCAGGTCTGAATTTGTTAATGTAATATCGTATGAATTTATTTTCGTCAAAGGTAATTTGCTCAATATCAAAAGATTTTGTCTGATAGCATAAATCAAAATCAATAATATTTATTCCTTCCGTCTGAAATTTCAACAAATCCTCAAGTGCGTTCCTGCAGACAGAAAGATATTCCTCTCTCGATATACCCGCAACTGCGTTTGGAAGCGTCATTAATCCAAGATATTCTTCGATATAACATTTCTTATCATTAGAGACTCCGTAAATTTCCGGTACATTAAAACCGGCATTTTTGAAAGATTTTGAGAATTCTATAAATGCGATATTTTCATTAACATTGCTGTTTATAACTCCGATGCATTCATTATCACCGGCACTTAAAAGCAGTAATTTTCTTTCCGATGCATCGGCTTTAACCGGTGTAATTTTATTGGGAACCGTATCAAACTTCTTCTTAAATAATTCTTTTAAAATATCTTCACTCATTTTTTAAAATATTACTTAATGCGGTTTCAATATCAGTATATATAAATTTAAATCCGCTTTCAAGAGTTCTTTTTGGTATAATTTTTCTTCCTTCAAGAAGGTATTTTGCGAATTCGCCTACTAAAAGTTTTAAGATAAATTCGGGGACAGGAAAAAAATATGGTCTTCCGAGTGTATTTCCGATTGCTTTTGCAAGTTTCTTGTTTGTAATAATACACGGGGCTATACCATTATATACGCCCGCCATATTTTGATTTTCAAGAATATAAATGAAAAGTTCAGTCAGGTCTTCAATATGAATCCATGGTATCCATTGTTTTCCGTTGCCGAGATGTCCTCCGGCAAAATATTTGAACGGTGTTATCATTCTTTCGAGAGCACCTCCTTTTCTTGACAATACAACTCCCGTTCTTACTATACCGGTTCTTATTTGCAACTCATTTGCCTTTAATGCCTCTGCTTCCCAGTCAGCAACTAATTTTGACAGGAAATCATCTCCCGGCTCAGAATACTCGTCTGATTCACCAACCGGTTCTAATCCGTAATATCCTGATGCTGAGGCATTAATAAATACTGAAGGTTTTTTTGTAATTTTTGACATTGCATCAACCAGTAGCCTTGTTGAATTTATCCTGCTGTCATATATGAGTTTCTTGTATTTATCATTCCATCTTCTGTCTCCGATAGAAGCGCCTGCAAGATTTATTATTCCATAACTTCCGTTTAAACTCGTAACCATTTCCTTGGTCAGTTCTTCACCGGAAAACCCTGTATATACGATGTTCTGATTTTGAATAAATGATTTTTTTGCGTTCCCGGTTCTTCTCGTCAATACATTAATTCTATATCCTTTTGCAATGAGTTTCATTGTAAGGTTCTTGCCGATTAAGCCTGTTGCGCCGTTTATTGCTATCATTTTCTTGTCCATTTGTAAATATATAATTTCTATCTAATATTTTCAATTTAACTATTAATAATTAATTTATAATTTTATATTATATTAAGAATATAATAAATAACAAATAATAGAAGAAGCATATAAATATTGCGAGAAATTTGCTAAAAGCCATTATGAGAATTTTCCCGTGGCTTCGGTGCTGTTTCTGAAAAACAAAAGGAAATACATATATGCTATTTATACATTTGCACGGATGGCTGACGAAATTGCGGATTCGAAATCTCTTAATTCAAAGGAAAAACTAAATCAACTTAATGAACTGGAAAGCCTCCTGAACACCGTAATAGTTCCTCAGGAGGAAGTTAAAAATATGATTATTGCTTTGCGGGATACTATTGAAAAGGAGAATTTAGGCATTACGGATTTATTAAACCTTCTGAAAGCATTTAAACAGGATTCCGTAAAATCACGGTATAAATCATTTGACGAATTGCAAGAATATTCCAAATATTCTGCAAATCCTATTGGCAGACTTGTTTTGAAATTATCGGGTTATAATGAAAGCAAAAATCCCGAAATGTTTAATTATTCGGATAATATCTGCACCGGTTTACAGTTAATAAACTTCTGGCAGGACGTTTCAAGGGATACTGAAATAGACAGGATTTATATTCCTGAAGAAATTATGAAAAAATATTCTTATTCCTATGAAGATTTATATAATAAAAAATATGATGAAAGATATAAAAATATTTTGAAGGAACTTGTGATTAAATCTGAAGAGATATATGAAAGGGGGAGACCGATTGTCTGTTTGCTTAAGGGAAGGCTGAAACTGGAATTAAAAGCAATTTATAACGGCGGGAACAGGATTCTTCAAAAAATAAAAGAAATTGAATTTAATACTTTGCATAAAAGAGTTAAATTATACGGTAAAGACAAATTGATAATATTATTTAAATCTGTATTTTTAAAAATTGACTAATATTGACGAAAATATAAGCGATTTTAAACCTGTAACAAAGAAAAGTAATTTTTTATATTCATATTTTTTTCTTCCTGCGGAAAAAATTGATGCAATTACAACCGTTTATGCTTTCTGCAGAAAATCTGACGATATAGTAGATGATGAAAAACCCGTAGAAGAGAAGTTGATACTTCTGAACAAATGGCGGGATGAATTCAGAAAATCCCTTAAAGGTGAATATACTTCTGATTTGTTTGAAAATCTTCATAAGACAATCACAAAGTTTAATATTCCGGAAGAACCTTTTGAACTACTCCTCGACGGTATGGAGATGGATATCGTTAAATCAAAGTATTTTAACTTTGCTGAACTGAAAGATTATTGCTACAAAGTCGCTTCGACTGTAGGACTGATTAGCATAGAAATATTCGGTTATAAAAACGATAAAACAAAACTGTTTGCTGAAAATCTCGGGATTGCTTTGCAGTTGACGAATATAATGCGCGACGTGAAACGTGATATATTGAAAAACAGAATTTACATTCCCGAAGAGGATATGTTGAAATTTGGTTACGAAAAAAATGATTTTATCCGTAACGTGTATGACGGTAGGTTTGTTAAATTAATGGATTTTGAATGCAGCCGGGCGAAGGAGTACTATGAACTTGCAAATAAATATTTGACTAAGGAAGATAAAGGTTTGATGTTCTCCGCAAGAATTATGCAGCACATTTATTTTTCACTGCTGAAAAAAATCGAACGACTGGATTACAATGTCTATAAAACGAAAGTAAGAGTTTCAAAATTCAGGAAGTTTGTTATAGCATACGGAGTATTTCTGAAATATAAAATCCTGTATAATATCAAGGATAACCGCATCATTCCTGCTGAATGTACAGACTAATTTTAAATGACAAATATTAAATGTTAGGTTAACCGTGTTAATGGAAAATATTTTAACTTAATATGAAAAGAATTATAATTATCGGAGGAGGTGTGGCAGGGCTTGCGTCGGCAACGTTTCTTGCAGATAAGGGATTTGAAATTATTTTATTTGAATCTGCTCCAAAACTTGGCGGAAGATGTTATAGTTTTTTTAATGAAAAAAATGGCTGTTTTATTGATAACGGAAAGCATTTAATTGCAGGTTGGTATCATAATTTCAGAAAATTTCTTGAACTCACGGGTTCAGCGGATAATTTCACATTTCAGAAAAAATTCAACGTATCGTTTCTCAATGAGAAAAATAAAACGGATAAAATTTATCTTTCCTCAAATCCTTTTGGTTTCCTGTTTTCATTTTTAAGAAGTGATATTTTCTCAAAGAGTGATTTAATTCCTTTCTACAGACTGTTGAAAAAAATTAAAAATGAAAATTTAAGAATAAATAAGTTTCCCGCTTCAGAATTTATTAAAGAACTCGGTTTTTCCGAAAACACCATTAATTTATTCTGGAAACCGGTTTCCATTTCAATTTTTAATACAAGGCTCGAAAATGTCGGTACCGGAATATTTACTGAAGTATTGAAGAGAGGATTTGATAGCAAAGGGAATTATCTCCTCGGATATCCCAAAACCGACTCTTATAATGCATTTATCAAAAATACTGAATCATTTCTGCAGAGGCATAGTGTTTTGATAAAGAAAAACTGCTCTGTTAAAAGAATAAATTTTTCAGAAGGCAATATAACAGATATTGTAACAGAGGATTCAAATATTGTTTATGCAGATTATTTCATTCTTGCTATTCCGTTTTACGCATACAAAAATGTATTTTCAGAGAATATCTGTAAAAAACATTTTTCGATGCTGCAGAATTTAAAGACATCATCAATTATTAATTTTCATTTGTTTCTTAAAGAAAAAGTTCCATCCGTGTTGATGGAATATCGGAAGGAAATGCTAGGATTCCATAATTCGTTGCTCCAATGGCTGTTTGTAAATTCGGATAAGCATATAAACATCTCAATAAGCGGAGCAAGTGAAATCAGTTATAAAAATTCTGCATTAATTGATATAGAGAAAAATACGTTATTTGATATAGTTTTAAACAATTTAAAATTATATATTAAAAGTTTGGACAGAAATGATATTGCGGATTATATTGTTATAAAAGAAAAGAGAGCAACATATATACAAGACAGCGGAAGTATTGATTTAAGAAAATTTAACGGTAAATTATCGAGTAATATGTTTATTGCAGGTGACTGGACAAAAACGTATTTACCTTCAACGCTGGAAAGTGCGGCATTAAGCGCAAAAATATGCACGGATAAAATAATAAATTTTTGTAAATAAAATATTTGATGACAGAGATAAACGAAACAATCGGTGTTTGTGCGGGAGCATCAACATTAACGTTTGTTCATACCCGGAAAGAAAATTCGGAAATCAAAATTATCGGAGTGGAGTCTGTATCCCATCACGGTAATCCTAAAAAAGTCTTGAATGATTATTTTCAGAATCACAATACCGGCGGTATATCTGTTTTATTTACAGGGAGAAAATTTAAAGATTTAATTAAAGGTTCTTCTGTTCCGGAACCTGATGCAATTGAAACGGCATTTAAACATCTGGGACTAAACGGGAAATATGATACTATAGCGAGTCTCGGAGGTGAAAATTTTATTATATATTCGCTCGATAAAAAAGGAAGCGTTAAAACCGTATTTACGGGCAATAAATGTGCTTCAGGCACAGGGGAGTTTTTTTTACAACAAATAGGAAGGATGAATCTGAATGTTGAAGAAGCGGTTAAATTATCTTCAACGAAAAATATTTACAAAGTATCGGGAAGATGCAGTGTCTTTTGTAAAAGCGACTGCACTCACGCGCTGAATAAAGGTATTCCCAAAGAACAGGTTGTATCAGGACTTTCGAAAATGATTGCCGATAAAACGTTAGAATTACTCTCAAAACAGGACTCAGATAAAATAATTGTCATCGGTGGTGTTTCAAGAAATTCGGGGGTGATGGAGTTTTTAAGGAATGAATATCCCGAAATTCATATCCCCAAAGAGGCAACATATTTTGAAGCACTCGGTGCAGGTCTGAAAGCGTATAATGAATTTTATTCTTTCGACGGAAATAATATTTTTAAAGATTTATCACATAATTTTTCTTTTTTGCCGAAACTCGATAAAAATTCCGGTAAAGTACTGTTCAGACATATTAAAAGGGAAAAAGCGAGGGAGAATGACGAATGTATTTTGGGACTTGATGTTGGGTCAACAACGACAAAGGCAGTACTTTTAAGAACATACGATAATGCAATACTTGCATCTGATTATCTTCGTACAAACGGCAATCCCGTTGCGGCATCAGTCGAATGCTATAAATCAATCCTTTCACAGATAAACTACAAAATAAATATCGTAGGTCTCGGTACGACTGGTTCCGGCAGGCACATAGCAGCTCTTCACGCGCTGACAAAGGGTGTGATAAATGAAATAATTGCACACGCAGTTGCTGCGGCATATTTTGACGAAGAAGTAGATACAATCTTCGAAATCGGAGGTCAGGATGCGAAATATACTTTCTTAACAAATAAAGTTGCATCTGATTATGCTATGAATGAAGCCTGTTCCGCCGGTACAGGTTCTTTTCTTGAAGAAGCGGCGAAGGAATCACTGAATATATATTATAAAGATATCTCTGATATTGCATTTCAGGCAAAAAGACCTATAAATTTTAATGACCAGTGCTCAGCATTTATTTCAAGTGATATTAAAAGTGCTTCTCACGAAGGATTACCTAAAGAAGATATCGTTGCAGGTCTGGTTTATTCCATTTGTATGAATTACGTTAACCGTGTTAAAGGAAACAGACAGGTCGGGAAAAAGGTGTTTATGCAGGGAGGAGTATGCTATAATACTGCTGTTCCTTATGCAATGGCAAATCTTATTCAGAAAGATATTATCGTTCCACCGGAACCCGGTCTGATGGGTGCGTTCGGTGTAGCGCTTGAAATAAAAAACCGCTTAAATCTAAATCTTATTGAAAAACAATCATTCGATTTGAATGATTTAATCAAAAGACATATAAATTACGGCAAAAATTTTATTTGCAGGGGCGGTAAAGAGAAATGCGACCGAAAATGTTCTATTTCTGTTATTGAAATTGAAGGGAAAAAATATCCGTTCGGAGGTGCCTGCAGTAAATATTATAATCAAAGACTAAAAATTTCAGTTAATCCGGAAAATAACAATTACGTTAAAATAAGACAGGATTTAGTTTACAAAAAGTATGCCCCTGAAGTGAAAATTGACAATCCGAGAGGTACAATCGGCATATCAAAAAGTTTTTTAACAAATACGCTATATCCTCTTTATTACAGATATTTTACGCAACTTGGATTCAAGTTAATTCTATCTGAAAATGTTGACAAAAACGGTGCAGATAAGATTAGAACGGCATATTGCTATCCCGCTGAAATATCACACGGTTTGTTTCAGGATTTAATAAAGAAGGATTTGGATTATATATTCCTTCCGCATATTTCCCAGATGAATACCGGCTCGGGACAGAAATACAGCCGTGTTTGTGTGTTTGTTCAAGCAGAGAATTATTATTTAAGGTCAACTTTTAAAGAGGAAAAGTTACCATATATTTTATCTCCCATAATTGATTTCGGAGAAGGAATTGAATCCGTAAGGGAAGCATTTGTAAATATGGGAAAGGAACTGCACTGTCCGGAAAAATCATCAGGTAAAGCATTTGACGATGCTTATAATTTTTATAAGGAAATGCTGAATGAATTCCTGCAAATCGGAAAGCAGGCAATAAAAGAAATCGAGGAGGATAAGTCAAAATTTGCTGTGATTTTGTTCGGAAGGTCTTATAACGCTTTCGCTAATGAAGCCAATCTTAACATACCGCATAAATTTGCCTCTAAAAATATTGTTATTGTTCCGCACGATTTTCTGCCGATTGAGGGATTTTCATCATATGAAAATATGTACTGGTTTACGGGAGACCAGATTTTAAAAGGTGCAAGGTACGTGAAAGAGCATCCACAGTTGTTTGGAACTTTCATCACGAATTATTCCTGCGGGCCGGATTCATTTATAATTCCATATTTCAGAAGAATTATGGGAAGGAAACCTTCGCTTACTCTTGAACTTGACAGTCATTCTGCAGATGTCGGAGTTGATACAAGAATAGATGCGGCACTTGACATAATTAAAAATTATATCGAAATAAATAAAGGCGGAAATAACAAAGCTGAATCTGATTCACTGCCTGAGATAGCAAAAGTTGTTAATGAATCAGGTGACTTGAAAGTTATTACTGCTGATGGAATTAAACATTCAATTTTCTCAGATAAAATCGAAGTTCTCGTACCTTCGATGGGACGTTTCAGTTCAATGGCATTTGCGGCTGTATTTAATTCGTTTAAAGTAAAATCGAGAGCACTTCCCGTTCCGACATTCAGTACTTTACAGCAGGGAAGGGGAGTTACAACCTGCAAGGAATGTCTGCCGTTTCTTCTGACCACAGGTTCGTTGCTTGAAAGTATTAAATCCAACGGAAATCCGGATAAAATTACATTGTTCTTTATGCCGCACGGCTATGGTCCCTGTAGGCAGGGACAGTATTTTATTGCGCTGAAAGATATTATTAAAAGTTTGGGATTCAGAAATGTCGGAGTCCTGACTATGAATGACGAAGAAGCATTTTCCGATTTCGGTAATGATTTCTTCTTGAAAGGCTGGATTGCAATAATTATTTCTGATGTAATCCATGATATTGAGAGTGCTATTATTTCTCTGGCAATTGATAAAGAGAATTCTTTAAAATTGCTTGAAGATGAATGGTCGTTAATTCTGGATTCTATAAAATCGGGTGATAATAAAAAAATATTCGAGCAGCTGAGAAAATCCGCAGATATACTGAAGCAGATAAAATTAAAGAAGTCTATTAATGATGCGAAATTTGTTTCTCTTATAGGAGAAATATATGTCAGACGAGAGGAATATTCAAGAGGAGACCTTGTTAAAATGCTCGTGGATAAAGATTTTGTTATTAAGACAGCACCGATTTCCGAATATGTTTATTACAGTAATTATTTATTGAGGAAACGTATTATTAACGGAATATCGAAAAAAGAGTGGTTTAAATATATTATTAAAGATAAATATCAGAGAATATACGAACACAGAATCAAGAAAATATTCGCAGAAACCGGTCTGATTAAATATGAAATGATTGAAATTGACAAAACTATTGATTACGCTAAGAATCTAATTTCGGAAAAATTAATAGGGGAAACAGTGCTGACTACAGGTCTGGCATTGCGGGAAATTCTTGATGATTCCTGCGGCGTAATTTCTATAGGACCTTTCAACTGCATTCCGAGCCGTGTCTCTGATGCTTTACTGAATAAAGAAATGACTCTTGAAGGGAAGTATAAATTCGGGAAACTGAAAAGAAACGGCTATCCCGAAGACCTTTCATACCTGCCGTTTTTATATGTGGAAACAGACGGTAATCCTTATCCGCAAATAACACAATCCAAAATTGAAATATTTATGATGCAGGCGGAAAAAATTCACAACCTTATGAAATCAAAGAACTGATTTTTATTCTGCAAAAAATCATAACCACCAAGCCGCTAAGTACGCAAAGATAGTTATAAAATAAACGTCAGGATTTTTTCATCAGTTTATAATCTTTTATCGCAGTCAAATCCGATAGCAGTAAAACAATATTTTCATAAGAATTCCCGCCTGACGGTGAAAACGAAGCATCGAATAATATTCTTTCTTTCTCACCGAGATTCTTCCTGACAGACTCAAGAATCCCTAGGAACTTCTCCAGCATTCTAAAATATTCTGACTGAGATTTCTCAAGCGAAGCATCAGAAACCGGCTGTGAAAATAATTTTATAAGCGAAAGTAAATATTTCGAGTCGAAAACAAATTCACTGAAAGTATATTTTTTATCCCCGCATGATTGAAAGTATTCAATTATAATATTCAAGAAAACCGGGAAGAAAAATTCTTTCCCAGTTTCCATTTGAATTTCCTTGAGATTAATATTTTTCGATATGTCCATTAATTCATTTTTCCGTGGCAGTTTTTATATTTTTTTCCGCTTCCGCACGGGCAGGGATCATTCCTGCCTACTTTAGGTGCTACTTTCACGGGTTGTTTTTTACCCGACCTTGCAGCTTCATTTTCTACGGGTGTTAAATCCTGTGCATATCCCATACCATTAGATGAAGCGTGTACGGTCCTTAGATTTGCAGGAACAGTTGTACGACGAGGTTCTTTCATTTTCTGTTCTTCGGGTGTTTGTGTCGTGAATTTAAATACTATATTCAGGACCTCTGAACCTATAGAATCAAGCATTTCTTCAAACAGTCTGAATCCGTCAATTTTGTATTCAATCAGAGGGTCTTTCTGACCGTAAGCCCTGAAATTAATACCTTCTTTAAGGTCATCCATTTCTCGCAGATGTTCTTTCCATTTTTCGTCAATTACGCTCAGCATGGCAAATCTTTCCAATTGAGCCATCAAATCGGAACCGTATCTTTCTTCTTTCCTCTTATAGAATTCTTTTGCTTCATTTTTAATTAAACTCTTCAGCCCGGCTTCTCCGAGTTCCTGAAATTTTTTCTTGTTAATATCTAATTTAATTAGAAATTTTGATTGAGCTTCGCGGATTAATCCTTCATAGTTCATTTCCTGAAAATGTTCAATAACTAACTGCTCTGCTGTTTTTTCTATGTATTCTATAATCTCGTCTTTCAGCCTTTCTCCCATTAATGCTCGCCGCCTTTTTGCATATATGACCTCTCTCTGCTGATTCATTACGTTATCATATTCAAGCAGCCTTTTCCTTATTGCAAAATTATTTTCTTCAACTTTTCTCTGTGCTCTTTCGACGGATTTTGTAAGCCATTTGTGGTGAATCGGTTCGCCGTCCTGCGGACCGTATTTCTGGAGAAGCCCTGCGAGTCTCTCGCCGCCGTATAGTCTCATTAAATCATCTTCGGTAGAAATATAAAATCTCGATGAACCCGGGTCGCCCTGCCTTCCGGCTCTGCCGCGTAACTGTCTGTCAATTCTTCGTGCTTCGTGCCGTTCAGTTCCGATAATATGAAGACCGCCAGCATCCGCTACACCGGGACCTAATTTAATATCAGTTCCTCTTCCCGCCATATTTGTAGCAATCGTAATGGCACCCGGCAATCCCGCATTAGCAACTATTTGTGCTTCGCGCTGATGCTGTTTTGCATTTAAGACTTCGTGAGTAACGCCCCGCCGTTTCAGCATCCTGGCTATGGTTTCCGAAACCTCTACAGAAGTCGTACCAACGAGTACAGGTCTTTTTATATTGCGTTTTTCTTCGATATCATCTATTACGGCGTTATATTTTTCCCTTTTTGTCTTGAATATGAAATCGTCCATATCATCTCTTACGCAAGTTTCGTTGGGAGGAATGACAACAACATCGAGTTTATAAATATCGAAGAACTCCGTTGCTTCAGTTTCGGCTGTTCCCGTCATCCCGGCAAGTTTTTTGTACAGCCTGAAGTAATTCTGAAGTGTAATCGTCGCCAGTGTCTGGGAATCACGCTCAACTTTTACCCCTTCTTTTGCCTCTATCGCCTGATGAAGTCCTTCAGAATATCTTCTGCCCTGCAATACCCGTCCTGTAAATTCATCAACTATCATAACCTTTCCGTCCTGAATTACATATTCTACGTCTTTTTCATATAATCCGTATGCTTTTAGTAACTGCTGAACTGTATGCAGACGATCGCTCCGTTCTGAATATATTTTATAAATATCGTCTTTCCTGTTTTCTTTTTCGCTTTCGGAGAGGGATGAATCATTTTCTATTACAGCAACTTCAGACCCTAAATCCGGTAATGTAAAGAAATCCTTTTCCTTCGATGAGGGAGCAAGAAATTCACGTCCTTTTTCCGTTAAATCCGTAATGTGACTTTTTTCTTCAATTACGAAATATAATTCATCATCTACCACGTGCATTTCTTTCCCTTTGTCACGGCTGAAAAATGTTTCAGTATCCTGCATCAATTTTTTCAGGTCGGGATTTGCAAGCAGTTTCTGTAATCTTTTGTGTTTCGGTAAACCGTGGTTTGCACGTAGCAGATTCAGTCCGATTTTATCATAGTCTTCTCTTGTTAAATTTTCTTCACCTTTGGCTAAAATTCTTTCCACTTCTCCTGTAATGCTTGTTATAAGATTTTTCTGTGCTTCAACAAGACTTTTTATTCTCAGATTCAGTTCATCGTATTTGTGTGTCGGAGCATCAACAGGTCCGGAAATAATCAGCGGTGTCCTTGCTTCGTCAATTAATACCGAGTCCACCTCGTCAACAATTGCATAATAATGTTTTCTCTGGACAAGATGCTCGGGCTGCGTTACCATATTATCTCTGAGATAATCAAATCCGAATTCATTGTTTGTTCCGTAAGTAATATCACAGCTATACATCTTTTTTCTTTCATCGGAATCCATATCGTTGAGTATAACGCCAACAGATAAATTGTGGAATTTAAAAATTTCACCCATCCACTCACTGTCTCTTTTTGCGAGATAATCGTTTACAGTAACCAGATGTACGCCTTTCCCGGATAATGCATTTAAAAACATCGGTAAGGTTGCGACAAGAGTTTTACCTTCGCCGGTTGCCATTTCCGCAATTTTTCCCTGATGAAGTACAATTCCTCCGATTAACTGAACATCGAACGGAATCATATCCCATCTTATTTTTGTTCCTGCAGCTGTCCATTCCTTACCGACCAGCCTGCGGCAGGTGTCTTTTACAACGGCAAATGCTTCCGGCAGAATTTCATCCATTACTTCCGCAAGTTCCTCGTATAAACTATCCTCGAGTTCCTCGATTTCGTCATTTAATTTTTCTCTGTCCTCTGTGGCTATATCGGATTTCAGCATTTCAAGCTTTGCGGCGAGTTCCTGTTCAATTTCACCTATGGCTTTGCTTACGCGGTTTTTTAATTCCTGTGTTTTATTCCTGAGTTCATCGTCTGAAAGATTTTTGTATTCTTCATAGAATGAATTAATCTCATCGACTATGGGAGATACTTCATTCACATCTTTATCATGTTTGGACGGAAATATTTTCCTGAATAAACTTTTCATAAGTTATTAATATTATATGCTTTTATAGTTCTATAACAAAAATTTCAAATAATAAATTACTATTATTAATTTTTAAATAATAAATAAAAATTTTTCCATAATAAGAGTTTTGTTTCTGTATTTAAAATATACCAGTTGACTCATATTAAAATGTAACCGTAGTAGTAGTTTTTTTTCTTTTCTTTTTTGCTTCTTTTTTCTTTTCTTTTTT
>JAFGII010000071.1 GCA_016929695.1 Ignavibacteria bacterium | reverse complement strand
TTCATTCATTTCAGAAGTATTCAAATTTTCATCTTGATTAATATACAAAAAAAAAAAAAATAAAAACAAGAAAAAATTTAGTATAATAAAAATTTGTTTTTATTAACCCGGATATAAAATTTATTTTATCATACAAAAATACACAGATAAAATTAAACATCATTGTAAAAACCGGACAGATGTTTTGTTCTTTTCGATATTACGCCGGAACGTAGTATCGAGGTGAAAAATTTAAGTTTTTTTTAGATTTTTTCTGTAAAGTTAAACCTCTATTTTTGAATATAAATAAAATAAAAATTTATGATAACAGTTAATGATTTAAGCAGGAAAGTGCTCGATGCCCAGTATGCCGTCAGGGGGAAAATTGTAATAAGGGCGCAGGAACTCGAAGCACAGGGAAAGAAAATTATTTATTGCAATATCGGAAATCCGCAGGCATTGAAGCAAAAACCCCTGACCTATGTGAGGGAAGTTTTGAGTCTGGTGGAATTTCCTGATTTGCTGAAGTCAGAGGAAAACCTTAAAGGATTTCACAAAGACAGCGTAGAAAGAGCGAAATTCATACTCTCAAAGATTCCGGAGGGAGTCGGTGCATATTCACAGAGTGCGGGAATTCCTTTTATCCGTAAAGCCATTGCAGAATTTATAGAAAAGAGAGACGGAATTAAAGTTGACAGCAACAGGATTATATTAACCGACGGCGCCAGCAAGGGAGTTCAGTCCGTTTTAATGGCTTTGCTGAAAAATGAAAACGACGGCATAATGATACCGATACCGCAGTATCCTTTATACAGTGCGACTCTTACTCTATACGGCGGGAAACAAATCGGATATTATCTCGATGAAAATAATTCGTGGCAGTTGAACGAAAAGATTTTAACGGAAAGTATAGAGAATGCAAAATCGGAAGGTGTTAATCCCGTTGCACTTGTTATAATTAATCCTGGAAATCCTACCGGAGCGGTACTCGATTACGAAAATATTAAAATGATAATAAATTTTGCGAAGAAGCATAAACTTTCATTGCTTGCGGATGAGGTTTATCAGGAAAATGTTTACAAAGAAGGAGCGAAGTTTTATTCATTTGCAAAAGTAACTGACGATTTGAAAGAAACTGACGTACCTCTTTTCAGTTTTCATTCGATGTCGAAAGGATATTACGGAGAGTGCGGGCACAGAGCGGGATACTTTGAACTAAGATATATTCCTAACGATGTATTCGACCAGTTTATAAAACTGCAGTCTATCAGTCTGTGCTCGAATGTCGTCGGGCAGATTGCCACGTATATGATGGTGGCACCGCCGGAAAAAGGAAGTGACAGTTATGATTTATATTTAAAAGAAAAAAACGGAATTCTGAATGATTTAAAAGAGAAGGCGAGAATTCTCGGAGAGGGACTGAATGCCATTGACGGGATGTACTGCGATGTTCCGCAGGGTGCGATGTATGCATTTGTAAGATTTGAACTGCCGGAAGAAAAAGGTGTTGATGTGAAAAGTATGTCCGAAAAAGAAAGACGTGAATACGAAGCAAAACGGGATTTCAATTATTGTATGGCATTGCTTGAGGAAACGGGAATATGCGTTGTTCCGGGTTCGGGTTTCGGGCAGATGCCGGGAACACTGCATTTCAGGACAACCTTCCTGCCGCCGAAGGAGGATATGCAGTCGCTCGTAGATAAGATGAGGAAGTTTCATTTGAGTTATGTAAAGAGGGTGATTGGTTGATTGGTTTTCCTCATCCGATGAACTTGTTCATCGGATGAGGAAACTTCAAAATAATAATTTTTTTTATGAAAGAATTTGATAAATTTGTTGAAATAGTAAGAAAGTTAAGGAAAGAGTGTCCGTGGGACAGGGAGCAAACGCACGAAAGTCTGCGGAGATGTCTGCTTGAAGAATCATACGAAGTTCTTGAAGCGATTGATAATAATAATATGACGGAACTGAAGAAAGAACTTGGTGATTTACTTTTACAGGTTGTATTTCATTCAGTAATGGCGGAAGAAACGAACAATTTTACACTTGAGGATATAATGAACGATGAGATGAAGAAGTTAATTTCACGTCATCCGCATATTTTCGGTGATGTGAAGATAGCGAACAGCAATGAAGTGAAAGCAAACTGGGAAGCATTGAAAATAAAGGAAGGCAGAAAATCATTGCTTGACGGAGTGCCAAAAGAACTGCCCTCACTTTTCAGGGCATACAGAATTCAGGAGAAAGCGTCGAAAGTGGGATTTGACTGGGATGATTTACAACCGGTTTATGATAAAATTCTCGAAGAGATAAACGAACTAAAGCAGGCAATAGAAGAAAAGAAAGATGGGAAAGATGTGAATGCTAAGCGGGAAGAAATCGAAAATGAATTCGGCGATATGTTGTTTGCTTTAGTAAATTATTCGAGGTTTTTGAAAATCAATCCCGAGGATGCGTTAAGAAAAACGGTGGAGAAATTTATTTTTCGATTTCATAAGATTGAGGAATATGCGAAAGAGAAAGGTTTGAACCTGAAAGAGATGACACTTGAGGAGATGGATGAAGTGTGGAATAAGGCGAAGGAGAGTTCGTAGAGACAAGGCATGCCTTGTCTCTTGTTTGAATGTAAAATTTTATTATATTAAGTCTGCGAATTTGCCTCCTATAACATTGCATAAATCTGCAGGTGAAATTTTGATTTGCATTCCCCTTATGCCGGCGCTTACATAGATTTCGGGATTGAGTTGTGATGTCTCTTCGATAAAGGAAGGATATTTCTTTTTCATACCGATAGGGGAACATCCGCCCCTGATGTATCCCGTACATGTAAGCAGGTCTTTTGTCGGAAGCATTTCGATTTTTTTGTTGCCGCTTGCAAGAGCCGCTTTTTTCGTATTTAATTCTGAATTCCCCGGGATTATGAAAATAGTAATTCCGGTTTTATCTCCGGTTGTAACTAATGTTTTGAAAACGGTATCAGGACTTACGTTGATTTTTTTCGCAACGCTGACTGCGTCGATTTCATCTTCATTGTATTCGTATGAGGTGAATGAGTATGGAATTTTTGCAAGTTCGAGAATGCGTATTGCGTTGGTCTTTGACATAAGTAAATTTATTTGTTTTTATGCAAAAGGTCAATTCAGCAAGTGTACTTTTTTGCAATATTTTTGAAGATTCTAACCTGTAAATATGTCACTCTTCCGGAGTTATTATTAGAAAATGCTCTAACCTATAAATATATCACGCATCCGGAGTTTAAAAAAATATTTATCAAAAAAAGTCTTCGATATTCCCGGGACCTTCGCGTAGAACCGTGAAGCCGCCGTCGGAACAGTCTATTATCGTGGAAGGTTTGTTTCCCCCGAAGCCGCCGTCTATAACAATGTCAACTATTTTCTGATATTTCTCGTAAATAATTTCGGGGTCGGTTTCGAATTCGGTTATTTCGTCTTCGCTGTGAATTGAGGTTGTTACTATCGGGTGACCGAATGATTGTACAATCATTCTCGGAATATTATTGTCCGGGATTCTAAGTCCGACGGATTTCTTCCTGGTTTTGAAAATTTTAGGTACATTATTGTTTGCTCTCAGTACAAATGTAAACGGTCCGGGCAATGCTTTTTTCATAACACGGAAAACAGGCGTATCAATCGGGGCGGTAAAATCAGAAAGATGGCTGAAATCATAACAAAGTAAAGAAAGATTTGCTTTGACCGGATTGATTCCTTTTATTCTGCAAAGCCTGTCAATTGCCTTCTGATTATAAATATCACATCCGAGTCCGTAAATTGTATCAGTCGGATATATTATTACACCGCCATCATTCAGACAGTCTGCCACCATTTTAATTTTCCGCATTTCCGGATTTTCCGGATGAATTCTTAACAGCAAAATACAATATTATTTAAAAAATACCTCTGCAACTTTATAAATTTCAAGGTCAACCGTTTTCAGTTTTGAAATAGCTTCGGTAATCGGTATATCAATAATTTTATTCGACCTTATGGCACACATTCTCCCGAATTTCTTCTCCTTTACCATTTCAACGGAATATACTCCAAACCTTGTACCAAGCACTCTGTCGAAAGCCGAAGGTACACCTCCTCTCTGAATATAACCGAGTATAGTCGCTCTTGTATCAAATCCCGTTCTGTCCTCCAGTTCTTCAGCAAGGAGATGACTGATACCGCCGAGTCTGACTCTTCCGAAATCGTCGAGTTTGTCTTTTATTCCCGATTTCTTTTTTAGTTCTGACAGTTCTTCTTCAACGAAAGTTGCACCTTCTGCAACAACGATTATTGAAAACAGTTTTCCCCTTTCGTAACGGTTTTTTATAACTTTTACGATTTCATTGATTTTAGTTTCCTTTTCCGGGATGACGACCACGTCTGCACCACCTGCAATTCCGGAATATAAAGCTATCCAACCTGCGTGCCTGCCCATAACTTCAAGTATCATTACCCTATGGTGAGATTCAGCAGTAGTGTGGAGACGGTCAATTGCTTCGGTTGCAATCCCGACTGCGGTATCAAATCCAAATGTATAGTCTGTTCCGTTAATATCATTATCAATCGTTTTTGGAACACCTACAACATTAATACCGATTTGATGTGCCTGCTGTGCTATGTGCATAGAACCTTCCCCGCCTATCATTATTATTGCATCAAATTGTTCCTTGGCAATTTTATGTTTCAGTTTCTCTTCGCCTTTTTCAATCTGAAAAGGACTGAATCTCGATGTGCCAAGAATAGTTCCGCCTCTGTTAATGATTCCCGCAACAGAATTTAAATTCATAGAAACATAAGCCTCTTCCATAATTCCCTGCCAGCCCTGTTTTATTCCTATTGCCTCAAATCCGAGCTGGTCACATTTTCTTACAATTGCCCTTATAACTGCGTTTAGTCCCGGGCAATCACCTCCGCTTGTTAATATTCCGATTTTCATTATACTATATTATGTTATTTTTTTTTATTATTACGTACCTCTGTTTTATTTTCTTTATCTTCATTCAGCTTCTCCGGTAGATCCGCATTCGTCGTGTGCTTGTATGTTTTATTTGCGTTTTTTATCGGTGGGTCGTTAATAAGGTATTTATATTTTTCCACAAATTCAGATGAAGTCATATTGCCGATTAATGCAAGCCTTGCAACATTCTTTAATTCGTCGAAGTCACTTTGCTCAATTCTTATCATATATTTTCGCGCCACCTTGTAACTGTCGGAATCTATATCAACTTCCCTGACTTTTATTCTTCCTTCCTTATTTATTATATCGCCGAATTTAATAGGAATCAGTTTACCTTTATCAACAGTAACAATAGCACCGCTGTGACCGCTCAGAAGATATCTGACTGCCGCATATCCGAGGTCCTGCGTATATTCACAATCGAACGGAATCGGGTCGGCACATCTTAACTCGTATCCAATATCTTTGTTTACTATTGTAACTATAATTCCTCTTTCTTTTAATCTCCTTCGTACTTCATCTTTTGCTATTCTTCCAAGGTCTATTTCCGACAGTCTTATATTTCCGTGTGTATCTTTTTCAAGATTAACATACGGATTATCCTTCAGTTCTTCCATATCAATTCTGTAAATAACACCTTCGGCAAGTACCGCAAGACCGTATGAATGTCCCATTGCCATTCTTTTTATTATAGATGCTTCGAGCATATCACATATAGTTTCGAATTTTATTTTGTTGTCTCTGAATTCTTCGCCAATGATTGTAAGTGTCGCTCCGGCAGCTTTACCGATTCCCAGCGCCAGATGTCCTGCACTTCTGCCCATAGTAACAACATAATACCATCTGTTTGTAGTAGAGGCATCGGTCATAAGAGACTGAATGATATTGACTCCCATATGTCTTGCAGTCTGAAATCCGAATGTCGGCATATTGCCGGGGAGCGGGAGGTCATTATCTATTGTTTTTGGGACGTGCGCAACTTCAATTTGTCCTTTTGCAAGAGTCTCAATATTATAGGCGCTTGTTGCTGTGTCGTCTCCGCCTATTGTAACAAGATAATCAACCTGCAGTTCGGTAAGCGCTTTAATTGTTGAATCCATTTTATCCTTGCTTGTCGTTGGATTTTCACGTGAAGTTCCGAGAATGCTTCCTCCGAGAAAATGAATTCTTGATACATCTTCAATCCTTAATTCCTTAACGTGTGTAGAGTCTCCTTTACTTAAAAACTGAAATCCGTCATATATGCCGACTACATTCAACCCGGAATTTATTGCCTCAATAGTGACAGACCTTATGACACCGTTTATACCGGGTGCAGGTCCGCCGCCGACTAATATACCAAGTGATTTTTTTCTGAAATGGTCTTTGCTCATTATAATTGATTTAATTATTTAATATTCGTTTTGATTTAATTAAAAGATAGGCAGATATATAAAATATTGCCGTTAAAAGAAATACAATTTTAAAACCCGTAATCATTGCAAGTATAACTGCAATTACGGTACCCGTTACTGAAAAGAATCCGTTAACTGACCAGCATATCGGAACCATATTATTATTGTTTTCTGAAATCTTGGATATGCCGACAGGAAAAGGCATTCCGAGGAAAAAACCGAGCGGGAAAATCATCAGGACAGAAATAATTATTCTGAATTCAATACCAAGTCCCGACAGTGCGTAAAATATTTCAGGTCCGGCTAAACCTATAAAAAGTGCGAAAATTGCAATTAATGAAAATACAAGAAGTAATTTGTTCTTAACATCACCGGAAAATTTAACGGAGAATTTACTGCCGAGTCCTGATGCAATTAACATCGTTGAAATAACCGTCAGCATAGTATATACAGGCTGACCGAGAAACAGAGTAAATTTCTGCATCATTGAAATCTGAAGCATAATATATCCGAGACCGAGAAACGCAAAATATAATATGAGTTTCCTGTCAAATATGATTTTATTGCCTTTTTCGTCTTTTCTTTTGAAGAGAAACGGGAAAAGCAGAAATATTCCCGCTATTATTACAACCTGTATAAATAAAACAATTAATGTAGTCTCGGCAACAGGTTTATCTTTCAGGGCAAGTATGGCTTTCTCGTCCTGAGCGAAAACCTCTTTCATATTCTGTACTGTCAGGTTTCCGAATCCTATATTATTATCAAAAAATGGTCTGTTGTCAGTTGCAGGTCTTAAATCAAGATTTAATTCTTCTGAAATACTGTTTATAACCGGCTCAATATCCTTTGATTCAGAAAGTTTTTTGTATATTGATTCTTCAAAGGATATCCTGTCGTAAAGGATTTCTATTCCAAGGATATCTGCAAGGTCACGCATCTCTATTATTTCCGGTTGTGTAAATCCGTCCTTCTTATATACGACACCGGCAAGATAACTCTTCGTGCTTTCAAAAGTTCCTTCGTGAGGTTTTCTTCTGAAGACGAAAACTTTTTCGCCGAAATTATCACTCTGCATTCCGAGTTTGGATTCTCCGGCTCTTAAAGTAGTAATTAATTTAGGAACCTGTGTTTCGGGACGGGAAATAAATAATACGCCGTTATCGGTAAGTTTATTTATATATTCGGTAACTGCCTCTTTTGTTAATATATAATTTTCCACCATACTCATTGCACCGCTTGATACGGCAGATAACGATATCGTATGAGCCGAAATAATAACATCATATTTTTCATCCCGACCGTTTAATACCGACCTTGCATCGTCTGTTATTATTTCGACATTTTTATTTCCTTTGATAAGAGGACCTGTCCAGTAAGAAAGTTTATTCGTTATCAGGTCGTTCAGAATAACGTTTATTTCCACTCCCGTGACTTTCTTTGCATTGTGATAAACACTTGTGAGTATTTCTCCGCCTCCCGCAGAACCGATTATATATACATTATCCGCAGAATCTTTCGTTACGAAAGCAAGATTGGATGCATCAGCCGGCATTGTCTCGGGCGGTAAAGTTTTTACATACGGAATATTCGTTGTAGAATTTCCGGCATCAATAATACCGATATACAGTTTATATCCGTCAACAGGGTCATCTTCATCTATCATTACATCTACTTTTGAGAAAGCATTCCACTCGGTCAGTAATTTTAAATCAGGTCTTTCATATAAAAGATTTATGAATTGTTTGTTAGGTGTAACGGAAATTTCGAGCCGAGTGTCTTTTTTAATTAAATAATTTGATGACAGGGCAAGCAGAATTACTGAGAAAACGGCGATTTTTTTATTTTCCTTGAAACTGAAGAAAAATGCAGCGATGAAAGCAAAAAATGAAACAAGTACAATCATACCGTTACCCTCAAAAACCGGCATTAAAAACACAAAAACAAAGCATGCAAGTCCCGCCCCGACCAAATCAGTGAAATATAATTTTGATACTTCGGATTTGAATCTCGTCAAAAGAACAGATATTATCAAACCCGCAAAAATGAAAGGGATAGTAATTAAAATATAATATAGAGGTAAAAAAAACAATTGTTTGGAATCCGACAGTAAACTGAAAGGGTCGAAAGGAATTTGGTTCATCAGAATAAAACACAGTATGACGCTGATGCCGTAAAAAACAGATAATCCTGATAATATTATATGAACCGGCAATTTCTTTAAAAATTTAAAAGAATAAAGAGCAACACCGCTGATCCCGAATCCGAGCAGAGCGATACTTATAATCATAAAAGCAAAATTATACCATAATGAAACCGACAAAATTCTCGTTAATGTAAATTCCAGTAACAGAGTTGACAAGGCTGTCAGAAATATACCGATATAATGAAAAACTGTTATAAATTCTGATTTTTTAGCCGTTTTTAATTGTTTTTTTGCCATAAACTTTCAAGATAATAATTTAAATTTTAAAAATGTATTTATAAAACAGGAACTTTATTTTAAAGTTTAGTAACAGAATTTAGTTATAGAAGATACAGGGTTCAGGAAACAGGTTTCAGAGCAGCCGTGTATAGTAAATTACATTTAATATTATACTGTTTTAATTTAATTTAACAAACTTATGAGACTATGGGCTTGTACATATCAGATATTTAAGAAAGATATGATTTCGGAAATACGAACCAGGTATGTTGTAAATTCTCTTTTGATGTTTGTTATAATAATTATTTCGGTTATTCGTTTCTCAATAGGGAATGAAATAGTATCAGAGGAAGTTCTTGCGGGTTTGTTGTGGATAGCAATTTTTTTCTCGGCTTCAAGCGGACTTGCAAGAGTTTTTATTAAAGAAGAGGAAAAGGAAACTTCTCTTGCCTTGAAACTTTCTGTGGGTACTACGGAAATATTTCTGGGTAAACTGCTATTTAATTTTGTACTGACTTTTGCTCTGAATATTGTAATAGTTATTTTTTTCATACTAATTTCAGGACTTCACATTACAGATACTGGCGGATTTATAATTATTTTACTCCTTGGGAATACGGGACTTGTAGCGGCTTCTACAATTATCGCTGCTATTATTTCAAAGGCAAATTCGAAAGGTACTCTGTATCCCGTGCTTTCATTTCCTGTTTTACTGCCTCTGCTTCTGTCAGTTATTAATGGCACGAAATTATCCGTCACGGGAACAGATTTTTCGGAATTGCTGCCCGATATACAAATATTGATTTCTTATTCGGTTGTAGTAATAACGGCATCAATTCTCGTTTTTCGGTTTATATGGGAAGATTAAACGGATATATTTTTAGGTTTAATAAAAGAAAAAAGAGGAAAATAAATTCTTGCAGATTTAAAAATACTAATTATATACAAACGAAATCCGGGATTCTGCAGAGAAAAATATCTCGGGTTTATATAATCCCTCTCTGCGAACTGTCTTCTGATACTGTTACTGTCTTTTCATAACGATATGTGAGGAGATGATTACTCGTGGATTATAAAAGAAAAAGAAAATATGAATTAGAATTTCGGGATAATATTTTTTCAATCAGCTCCTTATGAATATTTCAAACCGGTACATATATTAATTTTTTCGGTGATGTGAAGTTTATTTTAAGATTTTTTTTATAGTGACGGATTGTAATTTCGAATTATTATTTGCACCCTGCCCTTAAAGGAATTAAAACGGTTCGCTAAATTTTATTTTATTTTTGGCAGGTCGAGGGATATATCGAGTTTTTCGATATTACGCCACAGATACTGGCAGGGGAAATTATTTTCGTACAGAGCACGGGATATCATAACAGAGTCGACAGAGGGCAGGTTTAAATCCATCAGGGCTTTTAAATCAGCGTAACAGCCCACACCTCCAGCTGAAGTAATTTTTAATTTTGTGCTTTCCGCAATTTCTTTTATCCTGCCGAGGAAAGGACCGCAGCAATTACCGACTCTAGTAACATCCTGATATATTATTCTTTTTATTCCGATAGATTCAACAAATTTTGCAAATTCAAGCGGTGTAATATTGGCATAATTAACCCATCCGTTAGTAACAACATTATTTAGTTTCTCATCAATACCGATAATAATCTTCGAAGCGGAAAAATTATCAAGCAGTTTATTAATAAAACCCGGCTTAGTTATTGCCGCTGTACCGATTACGACTCTGTAAACTCCGAGTTCACTGAACATTTTTTTTGCAGTCTCAATATCTCTTATTCCGCCTCCAAGCTGAATTGGGATGTCGACGGAATGTGAAATTTCTTTGATGATGTCGTAATTTTTCATCTCACCTTCTATGGCTCCGTTCCAGTCGGTAATATGTATAGCTTTAAAGTTTTCTTTACGGAATAATTTTGCAACTTTTACGGGTGTTTCCTGATAATATTCGGTTTTATCATCCAATCCTTGCAGAGTGCGAACGCATTTTCCGTTCTTAATATCAATAACAGGAATGACTAACAAATTATAAATAAATTATTTTTAAAAAAACAAATTATACTTTTATTTTCTGACAACAGCGATTTTACCTTTCCCTACTTTGCTCCCGTCTTTATTAAATGCTACAACTATATAAATTCCTGAAGAGACAATGTTTCCTTTTAAATCCAGTCCGTCCCAGGTTGCAATTCTGCCTCCGGGGGTATCAAATTCTCTTATTATTTCTCCGTTCAGCGTTATGATTTTCACGCTCGAATTTTCGACAAGTCCGTCAATTTTCAATGCCGTATAGTTAGGTACTAAATACGGATTCGGCGAACATGTAATTTTGTCAAATTCGTTAACAGGCTTTATTGCATCTGTGGTAATTGAGGATAATCCTTTTAAAGTTGCAAAATAAGCCTTCCCTGTGAGAGGACTTATAACAATCCCGTTAATTCTGTTGTCAGCAATCGGGCTGTTTGTCGTGTTGAACTGTTCTATTAGTGTCGAACCGTCCTCAGAAAGATGAAATACTCCGTTTAATTCCGTACCTATCCATTTTTGATTTAAAATATCAATGCTGATACATCTGCAATTTTCAGTAAAAGGTACTTTTAAACCTCCTGAAATTATTCCAAGTTTTATAGGTGTGGGTTTTTGCTGCGGATTTTGTATGGCTGCGAGCGGATTGTTTATTATAAATACGCCGTTATTTGTTGCAAACCAGACCTCATTATTTTTATCAACTATGACATCAGATATATCATTAACCCCTAGTTCACTTGCCTGATATATTCCGTAAACATCATCACCCGGTTCATTTAGTGTATTATTCTCGTTAAAGAAATATAAACCTCTGGGCGGAAGTTCTCCGGATACAATCCACTTTGTGTTATAAGCATCAATTGCAACTTCTTCCAAATTTGCATAAGAAATTATGGGAGGATTGGCAAAACCGGTAAAAATTGAATCGCCTGTATAAACATATAAAGACCTGTCCGAGTTTTGCTGATAAAAACTTATCCAGAAAACTCCTTTATTATCATAAGCCCCACCGTTCGGGACACAAAAGTTTGGAAAATTTTGGATTCCCGGTAAGTTTGAGTTGGAAGGATTGTAATTCTTTATTGTATTATCCGGTCTGATTATTGTTGGACCGCTTCCAAAATTTATTGCCCAGATATTTCCATTTCCGCATATTATTTTAGTGAAATTATTACTGTTCCCTATTTCCGGATGTGTCGCTGTCGTATATGAAGTCCATGTTTTTCCGTCATATTTATAAAACCCTGCATCACTTGATGCACCTGCACCCCATATATTTCCTTTATCATCTTCTGTTATATAATTGAAAAGATTTCTGTTTGGTCCGTTTGGAAAATAATTTTGAAACTGTCCGTTCAATTGATATATTATTCCGTTTTCATTTTCTCCGAGAATGGGATTATTCTGATTATCTTTATAAATCACGTTATATATTCCGGGTTGATAATATTGATATAAATTAATCAGATTGCCTCTGAATACAAATACGGCTTCATTTATGGTCGATATAAAAAATCTGTCCCCGATTTCAACTGCACTTCTGATATAAGCGGTTGCTAGCCCGGAATAAGGATATGGCTGCCAGGTTGCAAAATTGTAATACCAGAAGCCGTCCTGCGAACCTGCAAAAATTAAATTGTCAAACTGTTCAATGACATTAACATTTTCATCAAGAGGGTCAATATTATAATTTGACCAGCTTAAAGGACTGTTTAAATTTGAAGAGAGCGGGGCATAAGCAATTCCCACAACAGTGGAAGCAAAAATCGTATCACGTGCAAATGCTAAGCCGGTAACCTTTGTATTTATCGAAAATGTTCCCAGTTTTGAATACGGGGCATCAATAAAATTAAATGACGTTACTGATATTTTATGAATCCCGTAACTTGTAGCGACATAAATAAAATTATTATAATTCATAAAATCGTTTATTGATTTATTTGATTCATTGGAATTTTTTATATCGTAAATATATCGCCAGGATTTCTTATCTATATCATATATCGAAATTGAACCATCACTTGCACCAATCCATAATCTGTTGTATATATCTGTTGCTACAGTTGTGACATTATTATTAATTAATCCGTTCAGGTTAGTATATTTTTGTAGTATATTTCCGTTATTCAAATCAACCGAGAAAATACCGCCGTCAGTTGCACAAAAAGCTGTATTTGATGTTCTGCTCATTGCTATTGAAATTACATTCTTCATATCAGTATAAATTTCCCATTTTCGTGAATTATCCGGGAGGACATTTTCGGGGTTTATCCCGGATAATAAAAATGTAGTCTGAAATAATACTGAAATTAAAACAACAAATGTTTTTATTTTCATATAATTAAATTTTAACCTATTAAAATGAATTATTTATTAATAAAAATCAATTACTTTTAGATTATTTTGTTTAAAAGCAGACTGTACATATGATATAAAAACTTTGTGAAATGCAAAGATTTTAAGAATAATGACTGCAAAAGTCTTTAAAAAATATTTACAAATCAACAATTATGTCTTAAAATCAAATATTTTTATAAAATTAATAAAGCCTTTTGTAGTCTTTTTTTGAAGATACTTATTTTTTATTAAAATGCAATTTTTCCTTTCTTCATAATAAGTTCGTCATCAAAGTAAACATCAGGTTCTTTCACAAGTCCGTCAAGGTGGCTGCCAACCGTGATTTTTCCGCCCATCGAAACGTTATTCCCGAATGCTATGTGAATTGTTCCGAACACCTTTTCGTCTTCAAGGATTTCTCCGCAGAGTTCCGCCTTGTAATTCGTTCCGAATCCGAATTCAGCAACTGCTCTTGCTTCTCTTCCTGCTTTATCCAGTAACTCGATTAATTTTTTTGCTTGTTTTCCGCCTTCGATTTTTTCGGCATATCCGTTTATTACTTCAATAATTATCGGTTCGCTGAGCATTCCGATTCCTGCCATCGAGCCGTCAATCACAATTTTTCCGTTTGACTTATCTTCCCATGGCGCTAGGTAAACTTCACCTGAGGGTAAATTACCCCAGTTGCCTTTTTCTCGCAGTACACCGGTGCTTTCTATTACATTCCTGTCTTTCATCGGCATATTAATGTTAGTTCCTTTTTCAGTTATAACTTTGACCACTGATGCTTTCCTGAGTTTCTCCGCAACATCTTTCGTAAGTTTGATAATTTTATCTGCATCGGCATTCAGACATCTTATCATAGTATTAAGTCCGATACCCGGCATTGTTCCTATTCTCACGCCTTTGGTAGCTGCTTCACGTCTTGCATTTGTATGAGTTAACGATTTTGAAGTCGGACACAAAACGACATCAACATTTTTCATCAATTCAGTGATTTGCTGTGGTGGTTCCTGTCCGTTGATTTCACGGGATTTCATTTCGACAAGGAATGCTTCCTTGCAGAGTTTCTGACCTTCAATCAGGAGAGCCAGTCCAATATCCCTCAAAACTTCATCGGTAATGATTAATAAAGTTTCTTCGGATTTTAGTCCCATATAATCTTTCAGGGCTTTGTTTGAGGCGTTTGAGAGTTCGATATTCTTTTCCATATAATTATTTTTTATTTGAATTTTTAAATGGACCGTAAATTAAAATTAAACCTATTATAATAATTGCGACTAAACTAATAAGATAACTCGGTGATTCAAAAATATGAGCAATTTTTATATCTGAAAAAGCAAAAGCAGCAAACAGGACTCCCGTCAGTGCCTCTCCTGCAATCAGCCCGGATGCAAGAAGTACCCCGTTATTGCTGAGGTTCATCTGCATTGATTCATCCGCATTTTTCTTCTTTACAACGAGTTCATAAATGCCTTTAAAAAATCCGCCGATAAAAATAGCGAATGAAGTTTCAAGAGGCAGATACATGCCAACTGCAATCAGCATGGGACTTTTCACCTGCATCAGTATTAAAGCAAAACCCATAAATATCCCTATAATAATCATAATAAATTCAGTCTTGCCTCCGATTATACCGTTTACCATTGCAGCCATTAAACTTGCCTGCGGTGCTGCAAGATTTTTTCCGCCAAATCCTGCATTTGTTCCGAGAACTTCATTCTGTTCTTCAGGATGCAGTTTCTTAATTTCTTCCAGTGTAAAAGTCTTATTGGCGAATCTTGAATCCTCACCTTTATATTCAATAGAGGTTTTATCGTTTGCTTCGAGTTTCAATATTTCATCTGAAGTAAGTTCTTTAACATCGCCTATGTGAAGCAGTGCAAGAACAAGAAACATTACAATTGCGGATGTAGTAACTCCGAACAAATCTCCAAACTGCATACGCCATGGAGTTCCGCCGAGAATATGTCCTGCTTTTAAATCCTGCATCATTTCCCCGGCGACTGAGACAGCAGTGCAGGTAAATGCAGCTACACCAAGTACTGCAAGAATAGCAGCGTTTCCGCCGAGACCCATTGAAATCATTATTAATGCGGCAATAATAAGAACTGAAATAGTCAATCCGCTTGTCGGATTGTTGCTCACTCCGATAATACCTACAAGATAACCCGAAACGGCAGCAAACATAAATCCTATTAATATCATAACAATCATAGCCACAACGGAAACAAGAATACCGGAAGAAAAGTAATAAAAAATCCCGACCATAATTACCGCTATAATTCCGGTTACAATCAATACGATTTTAATATTCAAGTCTTTATCGGTTCTTAATGTTGTATGTTCTCCTATTGCCGATTTTCTGAGATTATCAAAAGACCTTCTGATACCCTCAAATAAACTGCTTCGCATTTTGTAAAGCGTATAGAATGTGCCGACAAGCATTCCGCCGATAGCAATGTTTCTCACGTACAATCTCCATGCGGAGTTAATGGCATCAGACCAGTTAATTCCTGCATATTCGGGATTATTGAAATTAATGAAGTAAGCAATTGCGGGGGCAAGCAGACCCCATGCGAGTATACCTCCGCTGAAATTTATTGCACCGAGTTTTGGACCAATAATATACCCGACGCCAAAATAAGCAGGTGCCATTCCCGGAGATTTCAGAAGCAAATGACCTTTTCCGATTTCAACAATGCTCTCCCATTTTTCGGCAAGAAATTTAAATTTTTCCAGGATAGTGAAAATTATTCCGACGGCGATTCCTGAAATTAACATCCCTGAACCTTTCGCACCCCGCTGACCCGATTTGTGAATCTCTGCAGCAGCAATGGATTCCGGGAAGGGAAGCTCCTTGTCTTCTATCAGAACTCTTCTCAGTATTGATGCGAACATAATACCAAGATAACCTGCGAAAACGAGTATAATTGAAGAAATTATGTAATGTTCCAGCGTGAAAAACGGAAGCCATACTTTTGTAATGAAAAAAGCAGGCAATACAAAAACTGCTCCCGCCGCAATATTACCTCCGATTGAACCGACGGTTCTTGCAGTATTTTCCTCCAGCAATGTGCCCTTTAAACTTTTTAAAACTGCCATTGCAATAATTGCAGTTGTATAGGTGGCGGCAATAGTCATACCTGCTTTCAGCCCTAAGTATGCATTTGCAGCACCCATAAGCATAGCCATAAGAGCCCCGAGAAATACGGCTCTGAAAGTAAATTCCTTCATATTACTTTCGGCAGGAACAATTGGAACAAAAGGTTTCGATTCTGTCATACGCTTTTTAATAAGTTAAGTGTATATGTGAAAATTGGGCAATCATATTTGAATTTCCTGTTGAACGGATTTCTTATTTGTTTTTTTCTTTTTAAATTATTTTTAATTCCGTAGGGACTGATTTTAAATTCCGCAATTGCTTTTTTTTCGCCTTCAATCGCAGCGGATAAATCCTCGGGATTATTTACTCCATAGAATTCAAATTTATAATTATTGATGCTTAGCGTATTCCAGTGAAAATTAAATCTTGCTTTTTTAAATTTCCATGAAACCATAGTAGTTTTTTCCGGTAATTTCCCTGCAAGTTCATAAAATTTGCACAAACCAAATAATAAATTTTCAAATGAATCCCTTGCATATTCTTCAAGAAAAAGTCTGCCAATAATTTTATCGAGCCAGCCCTGGCTTTCAGCAAGTTCATAATAACTCATTGCCTCGCTTCTGAATGGAACTGCCGGATTCGTAAATCCGCCTGAAAAAATTAAAACAGAAGATGAATCATTATTTGCGAGTTTAATACCGGTAAGAATATGCTCAATATAAAACTTTGGCTCGTCTTTCTGAAAATCTTTCAGATACCAGCTGTCATCGGAATATATATCTTCATATTCCTTTCCTTTGTAAATTGAATGACACGCAACTATGACAAGATTTTTTTGTCCGGGCATACGGCAATTTCGCAACCTTAAATATTAATTTCAATGCATTCCTATTACATTGAAAATTGCCGCTGATTTAATGTAATTAAAAACAATCATTCAAAAATTTATTCAATTTATTAAAAAAAAGGGTTTTTGTATATTGAGAATATGTATGACAGGACTAAACTTGACGCATTGTTTATAGGTGCACATCCCGATGATATAGAAATTACATCTTCGGGTACACTGCTGAAAATGCTGAAAGCGGGAAAAAAAACAGGAATAATTGATTTGACGCTTGGTGAACTGAGTACGAGAGGTAACCTGAAAACACGAAAAAAAGAAACCGAAACGGCATCAAGAATACTCGGTATAAAGGTGAGGGAAAATCTCGGACTTCCTGACGGTGACATTCAAAATAATCAGAAGAACAGAATTAAATTAATACGATTAATTAGGAAATATAAACCCGGAATCATATTTGCTCCTTTTTATGATGACAGGCATCCCGACCATATTAATACAAGTAATCTGGTCAGGGAATCCGTTTATTATTCCGGACTCAAAAAAATTGAAACAGAAGAACTTAAGCCGTACCGTCCGTCAAAAATATTTTATTTCCGCCACGCTTATGACTTACCGATAAGTTTTATCGTTGATATATCGGATGTATTTAAGATTAAAATGCGTTCAATCAAAGCATATAAATCTCAATTTTACGATCCGAAGACAAAACAGCCTGATACATACATAAGCAGTAAATTATTTTTAAAAGACATAGAAACAAGGGCGAGATTCTACGGTTTTAAAATAGGTGTTGAATTCGGTGAGCCGTTTTATTCTGAAGAGCCAATTAAAATACATTCTGAAAATTTAAATGAATTATAATTATGCTTGATATAACAAACAGAAAGATAATAGTGTTCGATATTGAATGTGCTCCTTATGATTTTGAGTCGCATTATGACGAAGAAACAAAAAAATATCTTCTGAAATATGCGGAAGGTGATGCGGGAAAGGAGAAAGCGGCAATAGAATCTCTTGTATTCTCCCCTTTCACTTCACAGGTAGTTGCTATAGGAGTAATTGATTATAATCGCTATATTGATTATAAAAGTAAAAAGGAGAAGAAAGAGGAGTATGAAAAAAATATAGGAACAATCCTTGTAAACGCTCCGCATGATTTTGAACTTAATCTTGAAACAGAAAAAATTAAATATGTCTGCGGGAAAGAAGAAATTTTATTGGAACAGTTTTGGAAAGTTATGGAGGAATTTAAATACAATCTGCTGGTTACTTTCAACGGAAGGGAATTCGACTGTCCTTTTCTGATGCTGAGGTCATTAATACTCGGAATAAAACCTGCTTATAATTTAATGAAAGGTTCGGATTTTACATTCAAGGATAACCACATAGATTTACTTAAAGAATTTACGTTTTACAGGCATTCACCGACAGGGGCAAGAAGAAAGTATTCGCTCGATTTTTACTGTAAACAGCTTGGAATAATAAGCCCCAAAGAAGAAGGTGTTACAGGTGATATGGTAGGTGAATTATTTAACAAGAAAGAATATCAGCAAATTGCAGATTATTGTATGAGAGACGTAATTGCAGAAACCGAGTTATTTAAAAAATGGAATGAATTATTTAATATATGACACGAAACATTAGATAGGAGGTAGGAACGAAGAGGAAATGAATGAAAAAGAATAGATGTTTTTTTAATTTTGGAGCGAAAAATATTTTTAAATTTATATATGAAGGAGAAATAAATAAATGAAACCCAATCAAATGCAGGGAATGCTGAAACAGGTAAAGAAGATGCAGGAAAAAATTGAACAGGTTCAGGCGGGACTTGAAAATATAACGGTTACTGAAGAATCGGGTGGCGGAATGATAAAAGTAACAATGAACGGGAAGAGCCAGATAATAAGAATAGAAATCGAAAAAGAAATTATCAACCCCGATGACCCTGAAATGCTTGAGGATTTGCTGATTGCAGCACTGAACAAAGCTTATGATGCATCACAGAAACTTGCCAATGAGGAAATGACAAAAGCAACAGGCGGAATGCTTCCGAATATTCCCGGGTTAAATTTACCCGGCTTTTAATTATGGTTAATATTTCCGAATCACTTGATTCTCTAATAGAAGAACTTTCTTCTCTTCCCCAGATAGGAAGAAAAACGGCAAGAAGGCTTGCTATGTTTATTATTAAACAGCCTAAAGAAAAAGTAGAGAAACTTTCGAAATCCCTTATTGACGTAAAAGAGAAAATTAAGTTCTGCCGTATATGCTGCAATATTACCGAGGATGATATCTGTAAAATATGTTCATCACAGAAAAGAAACAGGAATCTGATTTGCGTTGTCGAAGACCCGCAAGATGTTTATGCTATAGAAAAAACAAATGAATTTAAAGGACTTTATCACGTGCTTCATGGAAGAATTTCTCCGCTTGACGGAATCGGTCCTGAAGACATAAAAATCCGTGAACTGCTGGGAAGATTTGATGAAAATAAATTTAACCGTATTGAAGAACTCATTCTTGCACTGAATCCGACAGTTGAAGGAGAAACAACAATATTATATCTTCAGAAATTGCTGAAACCTCTTGATATAAAAATCTCAAGAATTGCGAGAGGACTGCCCGTGGGCTCAGATCTTGAATTTGCAGACGAAGTAACACTTGCAAAAGCCATTGAAGGAAGAATATCATTATAAATAATTTTTTTATGAAAGAGTGGTTTGAAAAATGGTTTTCTAATAAACTGTATCTCGAAATTTATAAAGAAAGAGATGACAATGATGCAAGAACTTTAATAAATCTGATTCAGAGAAATTCCAAACTGAAATTAGGCGGGAAAATTCTTGATGTGTGCTGCGGTCCGGGCAGACATTCGGTTGAATTTGCACGAAGAGGTTATTCCGTTCTTGGAATCGATATATCGGCGTATCTGATTAAAAAAGCATTAACGGCTCTGGAAACGGAAAAAGAAAAATATCTTAAAATTAAATTTGAAATTGCGGATATGCGGAATTTCAATTACAATAATTCATTCGATGCAGCCGTTAACATATTTTCAAGTTTCGGATATTTTGAAAATGACATAGAAAATTTTATCGTGTTTGATAACATCCGCTTATCACTGAAAAAACACGGCATATTTGTTTTTGATTTTCTTAATGAAACTTATCTGAGAAAAAATATTGTTCCGCTGTCAAAAAGTAAACTTAAAGGTAAAACGATAGTACAAAAACGGAGTATTGTCGGCGGTTTTGTATTTAAATATATTTACATTGATAAAATTAAAAAGGAACCTGATTTTATTGAAAGAATCAGATTATATGATTATAATAAGCTCACGGAAATAATTTTGGAACACGGATTTAAAATAAACGGTACATTCGGGGATTATTACGGAAATAAATTTTATAAGAATAAATCTGAAAGGATAATAATTTTTGCCGAAAAAAAGTAAAATATTGATTTTTTTATTGTTTCTTACTGCAGGCTGCGGATTAAGGGATGTTGAATCACCCGTTGACCCGCGCTCAAATTTCGTTCCGCCTACTTCTCCTGACCTCGTTATTACAAATTTTCAGTCGGCAATTATTGAAAGAAATATTAATAATTATATATCTTGTTTCGTTGATTCGAATTTTTCAACAAGAAAATTTCTTTATACCGCGGATGCTGCTTCACAATCGCAATACCAGATTTTCAGGTTCTGGAACCTGAATAATGAAAGATATTATTTTACAAATTTAAGTTCACTAACCCCACTCCAGTCAATTTCAAATCTTCTGCTTTCAAATATTGTTTTTTCTCCTTCATCAGATACAGCCGTAATGGACGCTGATTATATCGTCCGCTTTGAACATACAAAACAAAATGTACCAAGAATTTTTCAGGGGAAATTAAGATTTGTTATGGCTTCGGACTCAAGGAACCTCTGGTCTGTTCACAGCTGGACGGATTTTAAAAGGAACGACCAGGATACTACCTGGAGCATACTGAAAGCGAATTTCAGCAACTGAGAAAAAAATTTATTCGTTCAACCTCTCCCGAATTTATAAGGATATTATCCGGTGTGCCCTATATCATCAATCCGCTTAATTTGTTATTTACTCCGTTATATGATATGCCGTTCAGTGTGTTACTGGAATGATTTTTCAGAAAGAGATTATATTTATTTTTATTGTATTCAATCCCGTCGAATTTGACCTCAAAAGCATTTCCTCGCTGTAAATTATTTTTAACTATGAAATCAATTCGGGAATTACATTTTCATGACCTCTGAAAAAAAGAAATTCCTCAAAACTCGGAGTCATCATAATATGAAGCCATTTTCTACCGTCAGGGAATCATCAAATTATTTATCAATATAAAATGTACTGCTGCCTGATAAAACCGGTTCAAAAGTATCGGAATACATATCATAATAATATTTTAAAAAATTTGACGTGTTTTCAAGATACTGAATTTCGTCAATAAAAACATAATATTTTTCCGGAATATCTTTTACAATTTTCGGTGGTCTTGTAACATATTTAAATAAATTCCCGGATGTTTATTAAGAATATTATATATTGTAGGATTTTCCGGACTTATAAAAAAAGCATTCTGGTATTTCTTAATAAGGTCATCGTATAATTGTTTCATTATAGTAGTTTTTCCGATTTGACAAAATAAAAAAATAAACTTCGGGCATCTTATAAATTTGGATACAATATTGTTTTTTTGCGTTCTGATAAAGAAATTTATTTACATCAGAACTAAGAAGTCTTTGTCCATTCTCTTGAATAAACAAAATACAGTCTTTTATAAATATTTTTATACAAATTCACAACAGAAATGTTTGTGGTATAAGAAGTTAAAAAAAATAATTTTTTATAAAGTAATAATAGTCTGAAACTTTGTTAAATAATATAAACGGATTTCTTTATTTAATTTAAGTTAATTCATTTGTATTTTATAAGTGATGTTCAGAAGAGAGAAATATATATTATTTTTAATATGTCTGATTGTAATATCAGTTCATTCCTGTGATAATTTATTCTCACCAAAATTAGATACATCCACATCATCCGAAATAATTACGGACCAGAAAACGATAGACGGATTATTTCAGAATTTTAAATATTCATATACATTTAAGGATACGTCTGTATACAGCGCTCTTCTCACGGATGATTTTGTATTTACGTACAGGGATTATGTTCTGGGGTATGATGTATCGTGGGATAAGCAGACGGAACTGCGCACGACAAACGGATTGTTTCAGAACGCACAAAAACTCGAAGTTGTCTGGAACAACATAATTACTCAGTTCGGGGATTCCGTTGACGTGAGTTTAAGAAGAAGTTTCAATCTTGCGATTACGTTTAATCCGAGCGATATAATAAGACTAAACGGATTTGCCGATATGACCTTTACCAGAAACACTCCCGACGACAAATGGAAAATCAGGAAATGGAGAGATGAAAGTTTCTGATTTATTCTTCTTTTGGGAGTTCCTCCTGAAATTCCTCCTGAGGTTCAATATATGATTCAATATCTTTAACATAATACCTCTCATATAACTTGCCTTTGCTTATTACATATTCAATTATTTTTTTGAGTTTTTCATCAGAGATTTTGTTGTCTCTTATGTTCTTTTTATATTCGGTAAAAATATTTTCTGTATTTGTTAATACAATTAAATCTTTCTGATTTTGTTTGCTGTATTTTGAAGTTCTTCCGTAACTGTATATGTCTTTATATAATTCAATATACGGACCATTATTATCCCGGAATGCTGAAAATGTTTTATATATTACCCTGACCGGAAATATGTCATTTGCTTTTAAATCATAAGAAAGAGTCTTCTTGCTGCTGAGCCAGTATTGAAGATTGTCGTTTTTTATTATTCTTTTAATTATAAATTCTTTCATCTTCTTTATATTGTCATTGTCATTTCTGACACAGCCGTGTGATAAATTTCTCATCTTTGAATAAATGAGATGATTTTTATTTGTTCCGTGAAAATATCTCAGTGAAGTACGGTCATAATGAACAACGAACAATCCAAGCGGATTTTTGGGTCCGGGCGGAGTCGGAGTGCTTTCCGGTTTTTCGGGGTCTTTCCATGATGGCCAGTTTCTTATTCTGTATGCTTCAAAATATCCTTCATAAGTTTTGTCTTTTGCAGTGCCGACAACATTATTCCATATATCAATAAAAATCGTATCCTGATTATATAACTGATATAGGTAAGACCGGAATTCAGGTATGTTTAATTCCCACAATATCTTTGCCGTATCTACGAGGAAACTTTTTGGGACTTTATAGGTGACACTTCCTATATCGATTGACAGAGAAAAACTGTCGGGAGGAGGCAGCATATTGACTTTTCCGGTAGAAGTGATATTTCCGAGCCATTCATCCGATAGAATAGGAAATCTATCTCTTAAATGGTCCGATATAGCATCATCTGCATCAATTACGGAACTTGTTTCGATTATAATGGAATCACATTCAAGTTTTCTTAAAGTAATTGGGTCTTTTATATCCTGTGAAAATAAAAAACAGGGTGAAAAAAGTAAAAAAACGACAACTAATACTGATATTAATTTCATAATGCTTTAATATTTCAATAGTTTAATAATTAATAACTTATTATAAAAATTATTAGTTCCATTTATAAGCGGAATTTTAAAAATCTGCAGATAAAATGTTTTTTAATATTAAATCCGACTTTTCTTTTGCTTTTTTGAAAGATTTTGATTTCATAAACTGTTTTTCTTTTTCCGAAGAATTATCCTCGGCAATTTTATCCGCAATTATATCCCTTGTAATCATACATATGCCTGAGAATTTAATTCCTGAATGTACGGCTGAAATATTTTCAGGAATTAATGAATATCCTGCTATATCCGAACCGATTTCCCTGTAAAATCTTGCCTCGGCTTCAGTTTCGGATTCCGGACCAATTAAACCGAGATATACGGATTCATTTATTTTAATTTTAAGATTCTGGAATATTTTATATGCTTTATTGAACAAATCAGAAGAATATGCATTACTCATATCAGGAAAGCGGATTCCCAGTGTTTCATCGTTTTCGCCTATCAGGGGATTATCGCCCATAAGGTTAATCTGGTCATATACAAGTGCAATTTCACCCGGTTTGAATCTTGGATTAAGATTTGCAACTTCATCAATAGAAATAATTTTCCTGATACCAATAACTTTTAAAAGGTAAATATAATGTCCGAGTTCTCTCATTGTTGCGCCTTCATAAAAATGATATCTGCCGTTAATAATGATAATACTTTTTGTGCGAAACTTTGCAAAAATAAAATACCTTTTAATATCATCCTTGATATCTATAGCGGGTGGGATGGAGTTCAGATTAATTTTTTTAAGAATTTTCAGATATGAGGGTAATTTATAGTTGCTGTTCGTTATTATTGCGGTTTCAGGTTTAAAATTATATGGAATAAATTTATCCAGATATTTTTTTGATATTATAACCTTTTTCTTTTGTTCAGTCATTTTATTAAATTATTGTTAATTATTATTATATTTTTTTGACTACTGCTGTTATCAGTTTAGTAAGTTTCGGTTCGGCGATTGATGCAGACTCAAGTATATCTTTGAGTTTAGCTACTTTAACTGTATCAGGGAACCCCTCATCTGTCACAATTGAAATACCGAGACAGTTTATTCCGAGTTTATGTGCCACAATAATTTCCGGGATTGTTGACATACCCACTACATCGGCACTTGTTTTCTTTATAAACCGATATTCTGCTTTAGTTTCAAGATTCGGACCCTGAACCGAGGAGTAAACGCCTTTTTTTATATCAATACCAAGTTCATAGGCTGCATTTTCGGCAATACGGATTAATTTCTTTGAATAGAATTTGTCGGTTGAGACGTAGTTATTTGTTCTAAACCCTATTAAAGGTGAAGTAAAATGTAAATTGATATGTGAAGTAATAATCATTAAATCATTTTTTTTAAACTGGGGATTTACACATCCGCAAGCATTTGAAACAATCAGATATTTTACGCCTAAATTTTTGAAAATATGCAGGGGGAATGTTACTTCTGAATGTGAATACCCTTCGTAAAAGTGAAATCTGCCCTGCATAGCTACGAGTTTAACGCCTTCCAAATTTCCGAATAATAATTTCCCGTTGTGAGATTCTACTGTAGAAAGCGGAAAATCAGGTATTTCGGAATAAGACAGGGCAAGGTCAAGATTGATATTCTTTACTATTCCCCCGAGTCCTGTTCCGAGTATTATTCCTGTCTCATATTCGCATTCTGTTTTTCTCTTTATATAATCAGTGGCTTCCCTAATCCGTTTCGGCATAAATATTATTTTACTTCAAATGTGTCGTCAAAAGACTTCTTTTGATCTTCATAACTGTCATTATTGTTAATATAGACTTTTTTAATGTTTTTAGAGTCTTCTTTCACTCCGGGTTTTGATTCTTGCTCGTGCTCCTGGTCCAGTTCAGCTTCAGGATGTTCAATTTTCGATAATTCCATTTTAAATATTTTTTTGCTCTTAACAAATTCATCAAGTTCGTTTATCTTGTCATTTAAATAAACCCTCAGGTCTTCGATAATTTTGTCATTTCTGAGTTTGATTTCCTCGAGTTCCTGTTTTTTACTGAGAATTTCATCCTCAATATCCTGTCTGACTTTTCGTGCATCAAGTTCTGCTTCCTTAATAATTATTTCAGACCGTTTTTTTGCGTTTTGAATTACTTCTTCCGCTATACCTTGGGCTTGTATTATGGCTTTCTGCAAATTTGATTCATTTTCCTTGTAAATTTCCACATCTGCAAGTAAAGATTTCACTTTCTCGGTGAGATTTTTGCTGTCGACAAGTAATTTTTCATATTGTGAACTGACTGTTTCGAGAAATGCATCAACTTCATCAACGTCGTAACCTCTGAGCGATTTCTTAAAATCGCGTTTTTTAATGTCTTTTGGTATTAAGTTCATTTTTATTGTATTAATTTTTTTAATTCAGTTAATTATAAATCCTCTTCCCAAACAGAGCACTTCCTACCCGAATCATATTTGAGCCTTCTTCTATTGCAATTTGATAGTCTGAGGTCATGCCCATTGATAGTGTATTAAAATTATTATAAATTGTTTTAAGTTCGTCGTATATATTTTTCAAACATCTGAAATTGTTTCTTATAATTTTTTCGTCTTCTGTCAGCATTCCGATGGTCATTAACCCTCTCAGTTTGATATTATCCAGAACAGATATTGATTTACACAATCTTGCAGCTTCTTCGGGTTCAATACCGGATTTTTGGCTTTCTCCGCTTGTATTTACCTGAACCAGCACTTCAATCACTTTTTGAATTTTGTTTGCATGATTATTAATTTCAAGAGCGAGTTTATAACTGTCAACAGAATGAATTAATTTTATGAAATCAATAATATACTTAACTTTATTGGTTTGCAAATGTCCCACTAAATGCCAGTTTATATTTTTTTTATTTTTAATTTCATCTTTTTTAGAAATCAGTTCCTGGACCCTGTTTTCGCCGAAATCCGTATGTCCTGCAGATAGAAGTTCAATTATATATTCAGGAGAAAAAGTTTTGCTGACCGCAACAATTCTTATTTCATTCTCATCGCGTCCGTATTTTTGACACAACAATTTTATATTAGATTTTAAATCAACATAATTTTTTCTTATAAAATCCAGATTCATAATATAAAAAATATGCTTAATTTATTGAATATTCAATAATAAAAGCATTGAATTAAATGAAGTATATATAGCATATACTGCTGATTGTTCATAAAATTACTTAACCCGTGTCAATGACGGTCTGACTGTGTGCATCGTCCTTTAAATAACCGATGAGTATTTTCTCGGATTTACTTACCGCTTCCACAACTGATTTTTCCGTGGTAATAATTTCAATATCTGAGTTATCAAAACAAAGTTGCGATAAACACGAGAAAAACGGATTTTTCGGATAAAGCCATCTGAATAATAGGTATCTGAAATTATTGTGATTTTCGGGTTTTAACTTTTCTTTAAGTTTACTGAAATATAAATTTATATTTTCATTAACATTTTGAGTTTTATGAATTTCTTCGGCAAATCCTTCGAGTAATTTTTTTATCATAAGAAAAGCGGTTTTTTGTTTAGAGATGGACTTTTTATTAGAGGTATATTCGGTTATTATTTCCCTGTTATCCGCTAATAATCTGCATCTGTAAGTAATTTCCGGTCTGTTTTGAGTTTCAGAAATTAGAAATTCGTATTCGGGTTCTGAAAAATTATTGTGCATTAGTGTGATTTTATTCAGCGTACCTGAATAGTTCAGAATTAAATCCTGTTTCCATCCTGCGGATTTTAATACTTCATATTCACCTTTTAAATTTTTTCCGATTATGTTTTTTTCGGATAAAGATTTAATTAGTTTATATGCGGCTGCTTGCTTTGCGTTCTTTTTGCTTTTCCGTGTATCACCGGCGGAGTATAAATGATTATTGAAACTGATTTTACAATCACAGGTATGAAGGTATCCCTCATCTGTTATTTCTTCTGTGAAGTTGTATTCGGGAGAAGAAAAATTGTTGTATCTGACGGAAATGTTTTCCAGAATACCGACGTAATTATTAATCACTTCTTTATCTGACTGTTTTTCTTTTATGTAAACCGTGTTTTCCTGTTTTACCTGCCTCTCTTTATATTCATCAAGATACTTCCTGAGTTTCTCTTTCATCTCTTTTGAAGCAAGATGTTTTGCCGCTAATTTTCTTCCTGCGCTTGATTCAGTTTCAAATATTACGGCACCGGACTTAACTGTACATTTACAGTCAAAAACAGGGCTGTTAGGTTGTCCGGACTGATTATAAACAAATTCCGGAAGAGAAAGCATTTTATTTTTCATACAGACTTCAATTAACTTTCCCGTGTAATTTACCTTTGCAGCATATTTTTCTTTTTTGGATATTACGGTTTCACTTCCCTGTTTGTCTTTTATTTTGTTATCTGATTTTTTTATTGTGCTTTCGTGCAGTTTCATCTCTGTCAGAGGGACAAGCCTGTTTTCTAAATAATTTTTGAGAAAATTGAATGTTTCCGAATAAACTGAATTTCTGCGGGAATTTTTAATTTGTACTGACGGACTGGAATACTGTACATTATTTTTAATAACTGATATAATATACGCAAAACCTCCGTTTAATCTTTTTGTTTCTGATTTAATACCGTTAAGATATTTTTTCTGTTCAGCAATATTTATAATACTTCTCGCAAATTCGGGTTTGCTTTTTAAGAATTCAAATGCCAGATTAAATAATTTGTTAAAATGAATATTTTCCTTTTTCAATTCAAACAGAAGGCAAACAAGATGTTCAGGACCTGCATTGCCTGATAATATTCTTTTTTCTGTTTCTTTCAGCAATCCGCTCCCGATGTTACCGGCAATACAGGAATGATGCAAAATTGTTCTAAACTTTTTTGAATCAAGTAACTCAAAAGTTTCCGGCTCGGGACTTTCCGCAATATCAAGCATTTCCCTTACGGCTTTTTCCTTCAGATGATTGCTTTTTGAGCGTCTGATTTTCTGAATATTTCTGTTAATCCTTAAAGCAATTTTATTTAAATTATCTTTTGAATACGGTGTTCTTTTGCCCGAAATAAAAGAATTAATAATATACTGATTCACAAGGTCAGGGAATCTTCTCAGCGGGGATGTTAAATGTGTATATGCGGGTAAATTCAAACCGTAATGCCCTCTTAATTTTGTACTGTATTCTGCTTTTTCGAACCACAGTTCAATTCGCTTTTTTAAAGTATCAATTGTATTAGGATTGGTTTTCGCGAGTAAATACTGACTGTAAATTTCATCTCGCGGTGGAGTAGTACTTTTTGCAGTGTGGTTTCTTAATACAAGTTGTCTGTTCCTTTTTATTAAATATTCTGCGGCAGTTGAATTGGTAAGTATCATAAATTCCTGAACAATAATATTCGCCATGTGAAGCCTGTTATTGCGATTAATTATTATTTGCCCTTCTTCATTTGTGAACATGCCCCTGATAAAATCATATATCACGAGTGCTCCGTTTTCCCTTCTTTTTTCCAGCAGTAAATTAGCAAGGTGATAGCATTCAGCGAGATGTCCGAATTCTTTATCCGGTTTTTCTCTTGCAAGTATCTCGTCCGTCAGTTGGTAAGATAATTTCCTTCTGTTTTTAAAAGCGGTTTTTTTTATTTTTAAATCTGTTATTTCAAGATTTGAAGATATTGTAATTATGAAAGTAACTGCAGGTCGTAATTTATTCTCAAGAAGACTTAACTTATTTTCAGACAGAGCAGGGGGAAGCATCGGCTTTTTGCGATCGGGTAAATATTGTGTATGAACGGCAAGTTTTGCAAAATTATAAACAGGAGAATCTTTTTTTATAACTGATGCAGCATCGGCAACAGAAACCGAAAGTACCCATCCGTCAGAATCTGTTTCCAACAAAAAACCGTCATCAATATCTCTGGAGTTAACATCGTCAATAGTTATGCCCTCGGTCTGTTCCAGTGTTCCGAGATAAGTCTTATCCACGGATATATCATTTGCTTCTTTTAAAACTCCGTCGGGGAAATCGGTTTTCATCATAGTTTTACTTAATAATCAAAAATAGAATATTAATTTTTAAATATCACTAATCTAATTAATTCACTTTAACGGAAATAAATTACTGCAGTAATCGGTTCTTTCCTGAAAATACCGGAATACAAATGCAAAATATGCAAGGAAAGCATGATATCGGATAATACAAGGAAATAAATAATAACCTTTAAAAAATGGATAATTTATCATAAATTTAATAAATAATTCAAAAGCAATGTTAAATAAATTCGCAAATGATTTAAAATCAGCAAGGGAAAAAGCGGGCTTGACTTTAATGGATATGGCAAGTGAAACCCGTTTACACTACACGATATTTGAAAAAATTGAAAGCGGTGATTTTAATTTTCAGCCGTTACCTTACATAAAGGCATTTATCAAGCAATATGCCAGATGTGTAAATCTGAATCCCGAACAGGTAATAAAGGATTTTGACTCAGCGAGAACGGGACGATACACAGTCAAAAAGAGTATATCAAAACCCAAAGCAGATAAGGAAGAAAAAGAACCTGAAATAGTAACTGAAGAAGTAAGAGAAGATATAATAAAAGAAAAGGAAGAGCCTGAAGCCGTTATAATTCCGGAGATAATAACAGAGGATAAAGAAAAAGTTGAAGAGGCAGAGGATGTATATGAACTTCCCGAAGACAAACAGTTGTATTCAAGGCCCCGGAAAATTCAGTTTGAAAAAGAAAGTTTTTCGGAGCAGGATACCGATAAAAAACCTCACTTTTCAAAATCATTCAGTGATAATATTAAATATCTGAAATATGCCGGTATATTTGTTGTGATATTATTAATCGGATTCGGGATATTTTATTTTGCCAAGACAATCTTCTTTAATTCAGAGGATAATGTGGAAATTGTCAGACAATCTCCGCAGGATGTTGAAGATGAGAATATTTCAAAAACGACAATAGATTCCTTAAAACTGGCAAAAGAAAAAGAAGAAGCAGACTTGAAAAATAAAATTACGCTGAAAGTTGTTGCAAGAGAAGATGGCAGGATTATTGTGGCTACTGATGAAAAAATCACAAGAGAAACAGAACTTGTGGAACTGAAGAAAGGACAGGAAAGAGAATGGAGAGCGAAGGAATATTTTTACTTGAGAACATTAAACTCAAATGCTTTTAAAGTAACATTAAATGACAAAAATGTAAGGTTCAGGCTGAAAGATACAAGAAACGCTCGTATCAGCTGGGTAGAAAATAAAGTTGATATAAAAGATTAATTTAATTTTTTAATTGACAAAAAAGAAAAAATCAGGGGATAAAAAGTCCGGCAGAATTAACACAGATGATTCTACCGGACTTTTTTTATCGGAGAACGGCAATCCGGAGGAAAACAAATCCGAATATGCTGCAAAGGAAGAAATTGAAAAATTAAAAGAAAAAATCAAAGATGCCGACTACAAATATTATGTGTTGGCACAGCCGGACATAGATGATTACGAATATGATATGATGATGAAAGAACTTGAATCACTCGAAAAAAAATATCCTGCACTGCAAACCGAAGATTCACCGACACAAAGGGTATCAGGTGAACCGATAAATATATTCAGAACAATTACGCATAAATATCCGATGTTGTCATTATCAAATTCATATAATTTTGAGGATTTACTGGAATTTGACAGGCGGGTGGAATCAGCTCTTGGCGGTGAGGAATATGAATATGTATGTGAGTTAAAATTTGACGGGATTGCAGTATCATTAATATATGAAAACGGGAAATTAAAAACCGGTGCAACCCGTGGAGACGGCATAACAGGAGACGACATTACGAAAAACTTAAAAATAATTAAATCAATACCTCTATCAGTTAAATCTGCAGTTCACAAGAATTTTGAAGTAAGGGGCGAAGTATTTATTAAGAAAGAAGATTTCGAACGAATTAACGAAGAGCAGGAACTCCGCGGAGAAAAAACATTTGCAAATCCCAGAAATACTGCAGCAGGCACATTAAAACTAAAAGATTCAAGAGAAGTTGTATTAAGACCGTTAAACATTTTCGTATATTCTCTGAGGTCTGATGATATAAGGTTAAAATGTCATTTTGAAAATCTAAAAATTCTTGAAGAACTTAAATTCCCGGTAAATAAATATTATAAAAAATTAAACGGCATTAATGAAGTAAAAGAATACTGTGACAGAATTGAAGAAATCAGGGATACCCTTCCCTATGAAATTGACGGAGTTGTAGTGAAAATTGATTCACTGCGTCAGCAGGAAACAGCAGGATACACTTCCAAATCACCGAAATGGGCAATTGCATACAAATTCAAAGCGAAACAAAAAACAACAAGGATAAACAGGATTACATTACAGGTCGGCAGGACGGGAACGATTACTCCTGTTGCGGAACTTGAGCCGGTATTTCTTGCGGGCTCGACGATATCGAGGGCTACACTGCATAATTTTGACGAAATCCGCCGTAAAGACATAAGAGAAGGTGATATTGCAGTTATAGAGAAAGGCGGAGATGTTATTCCGAAAGTTGTTGAAATCATAAAAGAAAAGAGGGAAGCAGGTTCACGCGAATTTCCCATACCGGAATTATGTCCCGTATGTAATTCAAAATTAGAGAGACCTGAGGGCGAAGCAAATATATATTGTATAAATTATTTCTGCCCCGCACAGGTGCAGGGAAGAATTTTACATTTTGTTCAGAGGGATGCGATGGATATCCGGGGACTTGGTGAAAATATAACGGAAATTTTTATCGAAAAGGATTTTTTAAAAGATATAACTGATATTTATAGATTAAAAAACCGGAGAGAAGAATTAATTAAACTCGAACGTTTTGGTAAAAAAAGCATTGACAATCTTCTAAATTCGATAGAACAGTCAAAACAAAAACCCTTTGAAAAAGTACTGTATGCACTCGGTATTCGTCATATAGGAGATAGAACGGCTAAAATACTTGCAAAAAGTTTTGCGGATATTTACAGATTATCGTCTGCATCTGCGGAAGAAGTAAGTAATGTTCACGAAATAGGACCTAAAATTGCTGAAAGCGTTGTTAAATTTTTCAAGGATAGGAAAAGCAGTGAGTTAATTGAAAAACTTCAAAAGTCGGGACTGAAATTTCAAGTTGATACTGATACAGCAAAGGAAGAAAAAGAGGGATTCAGAAATAAAACATTCGTTTTAACAGGAACACTCGAAAAATATACAAGAACTCAAGCCTCGGAACTTATAGAAAAATACGGCGGCAGAGTATCTTCATCGGTAAGTAAAAAAACCGATTTTGTCATAGCGGGGGAAGAAGCCGGAAGCAAACTTGATAAAGCAAAATCTCTCGGGATTAAGATTATATCGGAAAATGAATTCGAGAAAATGCTTTTATAGGAATGAAGAGTTCTGTTTTAATACTTATTAAGAAGTTCAGTTTTGTAACGGAAGACTTACTTCAGAAAATTCACATAAAAGTTTATTTGAAATCCTCCGAGATTTGAAATAGGTCTGTCTTTAAGGCTGTTGATTTCTTTTCCTATTGGTGCAAGATACATATATTTTGCGTTGATTCCGAGAGCAAGGTTTTTTGCCTGAACAAATTCCATTCCAATCCCGATAAATCCGCCGAATGCAAATGCAGCCTGAAAATATTTAAAAGCGGTAAAATATGATTTGTCATAGGGATTTGTCAGTACAAGAGCAGGAGTAATACCTGCCGTAATTAAAGGCAGAAAACCCCCTTCAATATCCTCTTTAAACATATATCTTTGGATACCTATATTTAAAGGTATCAGAAAAACTCTTTTTTCCTTATCTCGGGTAATCAGATTTCCGTACCAGTCATATTCTTCAAATTCTCTTTTATCCGTTATTCCTCCTATCGATAACATTGCATAAAAATCGTAATTTACATCAAGTGTCTTAAATAATCCGGCGCTGATACCGAATCCGTTTTCTGTTACCGTTACCCCAATATTCCAGTTATTCCTCGGTTCTTTCGGTTCGGTTTTAACTTTAACGGAATCCATCGGATATAAAAAATTCTGAATTAAAATAAAAACTATTATTAAAATTATCTTTTTCATATATTTAAATTATATTAATGTTTAAGTTTGTTATACAATATTATAAACAAAGTTGACAGAAAAAAGGTTAAACAAATTCACAAAAATTATTGGACAAAGGCAGAAATATCTGACTGTTGTACTTGAAAATATATATGATGGTCATAATGTAAGTGCAATATTAAGGACAGCCGATTCTGTCGGAATAGATAAAATATATTTAGTGTACAATCAGGAGTCCTTTCCCGGAGTCAGCCGGGTATCTTCCGCAAGTGCGAAGAAATGGGTTGAACTGATAAAATTCAAATCAATCTCGGAATGCTACGGAGAATTAAAAAAAGAAAAATACAGAATTTACACAACTCACATAAGTGAATTTAGAAGAAGTTATTCGTTGTATGAACTTGACTTAACAAAGAGAATTGCACTTGTATTCGGTAATGAGCACAGGGGCTTATCGGATGAAGCAGTGAAATTATCCGACAAAAATTTTTTAATTCCTATGAAGGGTATGGTTCAGTCATTAAATGTCTCTGTATCAGCCGCCGTGTGTCTGTATGAAGCATTCAGGCAGCGTGAAGAGAAAGGTATGTACGAAAAAAGCAAATACACAAAAAAAGAACTGAAAGAAAAATTAAACCACTATCTCTCAAAATAAATTTTAAAATAATGTTACCTAAATATTTTCAGAAAGAGTTTGGATTCAAAGATTTAAAAAAGATTTTAATTATTGCCGGTCCGTGCGTTGTAGAAAATAAATCCGTTATATTCAGAACCTGTGAAAGGTTGAAGGAAATTACCGCAAAACTGAAATTACCCTTTGTTTTTAAATCATCGTATAACAAGGCGAACAGGACATCGGGAAAATCGTTCAGGGGAATCGGAATGGATAAGGCACTGCAAATTCTTGCGGATGCAAAGAAAGAATTCAGTGTTCCCGTTATCACCGACATTCATTCCGAACTCGAGGCTGGGATAGCGGCGGAAGTAGCGGATATACTTCAGATACCTGCATTTCTCTGCAGGCAAACTGAGTTAATAGAAACCGCTGCTGAAACAGGACGGATAATTAACATAAAGAAAGGTCAGTTTATATCCGCTTACGATATGAAGTATCAGGCGGAGAAAGCGGAAGCAGTCGGCAGTAAAAAAATAATTTTAACCGAAAGGGGAACATTTTTCGGATATAATAATCTCGTTGTGGATTTTCGGAATCTTGTTATTATGAAAAAGTTCGGTTTTCCCGTGATATTTGATGCAACACATTCTGTACAAATGCCTTCAAAGGAAAAGGGAATCAGCGGGGGAAATCCCGAATATATCGAGCCGCTGGCTAAAGCGGCAGCGGCGGTAGGAGTGGACGGTTTCTTCATCGAAACCCATCCTGAGCCTTCAAGAGCACTTAGTGACGGCAGTAATATGCTCCCTCTGGATAAGTTACAGAAATTACTTGTTAAGTTGATAAATATCAGTCATTTAGTTGACTGATATGTCCAATATATCTTTAATCAGGAGTTAAGTTAAGAGAATAGAAATTCCGTTTTCTTATTATTAAGTTATACTTTTTCGGTCTTATCCCGGACAGAAATTTCCATTGAAGAAAGTTTTAAATTTGGCTAATTTACATGATAATTTTGTATTAATTGATTCCTAAACGAACAAACAATTCAAAATATCAGTTAAAATATTCTATGCATTCTAAATACTATATTAGAAAGACACACAGATTTTTTAAACAGGAGAAAAAATGGAAATAACAAAGACCAAAAGAAAAGGACCGGTATTATTTTCCAAGTACACGCGCGGAGCCGGGATTAAAAAGGCTCTCGGTCTTGGAAGGGACGACATACTTTTCGAAGTAAGAAGTTCAAAACTGAAAGGCAGAGGCGGAGCGGGATTTCCGACTGCGACAAAATGGATGCTTACGGCAGCAGCAACGGGAGAAGAAAAATTTCTTGTATGCAATGCAGATGAAGGTGAACCGGGAACATTTAAAGACAGGGTATTATTAACAGAATATCCCGAACTTGTATTTGACGGTATGGTAATCGGAGGTTACGTTATCGGAGCGAAGAAAGGTTTAGTGTATCTGCGGGGTGAATATGAATATATGCTGAAATTTCTCGAGGATTATCTGGAACAGATGAGAAAAGACAATCTCCTTGGTGAAAAAATACTCGGTAAGGATTTTAATTATGATATAGAAATAAGGCTCGGGGCAGGTGCTTATGTATGCGGAGAGGAAACGGCACTTATAGAATCGCTGGAAGGACACAGAGGTGAATCAAGAAACAGACCGCCGTATCCCGTAAACACGGGTTACAATAACAGACCAACTTCAGTTAACAATGTTGAAACTCTTGCATCAGTTCCTCATATAATATTAAAAGGCGGTGAATGGTATGCAACACACGGTACGGATAAATCGTGCGGTTCAAAATTATTTTCAATTTCAGGTGACTGCAAAAAGCCCGGAGTATATGAATTACTTTGGGGCACAACCATTAATGAAATGCTGAAAATAGTAGAAGCGGAAGATACAAAAGCAGTTCAGGTCGGCGGAGCATCGGGTATTTGTTTGAATGCTTCACAGTTTGACAGAAAACTTGCTTATGAAGATGCAGCAACAGGCGGTTCGATAATGATATTCAACAAGAGCAGAGATATGCTTCATGTACTGAAAAATTTCATGGAATTTTTTGTTGAAGAATCCTGCGGACAGTGTACACCCTGCAGAATAGGAAATGTGAAACTTCTTGAAGGAGTTGAAATGATTGAGAGAAATGAATATACATTTGATTATATTAAAAAGTTAAAAGAACTTGGAGTAACAATGCAGATTGCATCAAAATGCGGACTGGGGCAATCAAGTCCTAATTCATTCATATCCATATTAGAAAATTTCAACGATGAAATATTTAACAAAAACGGAAACGGAGTGAAAAAATGAATATAAAAGAAACATCAAGAGCACCGGTAAGCCAGCAAATACATAAAGTTGAAACACCTTCCACATCAGGTACTATCGGCGGGATGGTTTCCGTGGAAATTAACGAAAAGAAAATATCCGTTCCGCTGGGGACTACAATACTTGAAGCCTGCAGGCAGAATCAGATACATATTCCTACTTTGTGTCATCACGAAGACTTATGTATTGCGGGAGTTTGCAGGATATGCGTTGTTGAAGTGGAAGGAATGCGGACACTTCAGGCATCATGTGCATTCCCGATAACGTCACCGGTAAAAGTAAAGACCTCCACACCGAATGTAAGAAAAGCGAGAAGACATATTTTAGATTTATTATTAAGCGAGCATTCCGGAGAATGTTATTCCTGTATAAGAAACGGCAACTGCGAACTGCAGGCATTGGCTCAGGAATATGGTGTTGACAGTTATACATTTGGACACGTTTCAAAACCCAAATACGAAGTGGACAATTCCTCATATGCAGTAGTAAGGGATATGAGTAAATGTATATTATGCAAAAGATGTGTGAGAACTTGCATAGACCTTCAGGAAGTGGGTGTATTGGAAGCGATAGACAGAGGCGATAAAACGCACATAGGAACATTTCTCGAGAAACCGCTTGCTGATGTAGTATGTATAAACTGCGGACAATGCATAAACCGATGTCCGACAGCCGCATTGCACGCAAACGACCCGTCGGATGAAATCTGGGCAGCGATAGACGACCCGAACAAACACGTAGTAATTCAAACGGCTCCGTCCCCGAGAGCGGCAATCGGAGAAGAATTCGGACTGGAACCGGGACACTCTATGACCTTACAAATGAATACTGCATTGAAGAGAATCGGATTTGACGCTGTATTTGACACGAATTTCTCGGCAGACCTTACAATCCTTGAAGAAGGAACAGAATTATTAATAAGATTATATAATGCATTAGTAAAAAAAGATACTTCGGTAAAATTGCCGCAATTTACTTCCTGTTCACCGGGATGGGTAAAATACATTGAACATTTTTATCCTGAATATCTTGATAACCTGTCATCGGCAAAATCTCCGCAGCAAATGTTTGGTGCATTGATTAAGACTTTTTACGCACAGCAAATCGGTGTTGACCCTGCAGATATCGTATCTGTAGCGGTAATGCCCTGCTCGGCTAAGAAATTCGAATGCAACAGACCGGAAATGGATTCATCCGGATTCAGGGATGTTGACTATGGATTGACAACAAGAGAACTGGCAAAGATGATTAAAGAAGCGGGAATATATCTGCCTGAAATGCCGAAGACACACTTCGACAGTCCGTTCGGAGATGCCTCGGGAGCAGGATTGATATTCGGTGCAACTGGCGGTGTTATGGAAGCAGCACTAAGGACCGTTATTGAATTTGTTACGGGAAACAAGACTGAAGATATTTTTGAAAAAGCCAATATCATTCCGGTCAGAGGATTTGAAGGAATAAGATACCTTGAAATTCCTGTCGGAGATAAAGTAGGACCTGTACCTGATTTAATAAAGAGCATTGTTCCGGACTGGAACTTTCTGAAAGGTGCCGTATTGAAAGTAGCGGTAGCGCACGGAACAGCTAATGCAAAGAAAGTAATGGACGATATAAAGGCAGGCGGAAAGTTCAGCGAATGCCACTTCATAGAATTCATGGCCTGTCCGGGCGGATGCCTCGGAGGCGGAGGTCAGCCGATTCCGACAAACGAAGAAATTAGAATGAAAAGAGCACAGGCGATTTATGCGGAAGATGAGTCACTGGAAATAAGAAAATCACACGACAACCCGCACATAAAAATGATATACGAAAAATACCTCGGACACCCGTGCAGTCACTTATCGCATAAATTGCTACATACACATTATACAAAACGAGGAAAATATATTACCTGATATTCAGGTAATATGTCGGTTATATATTAAAGCCCCGGTTCGTCGGGGCTTTTTTTATTTTTTTACCGATTAACCGGATATTTTATATTGAAATTTTCATTAAAAAATTGTTGTTTTGTTAATAAATGAATGAACAGGAATTAAACATATCGAAGAATAAGTTAAAAAGAGGATTATTTATTACTATAGGTTTTATTATGGTCGGAATCGGGACGCTCGGAATATTTTTGCCTGTCCTCCCCTCCACGGTTTTCTTTCTGATGGCGGCTTACTTGTTTGCAAGAAGTTCTGAAAAGTTTTATATATGGCTGCACGAAAACAAACTTTTCGGTCGGCAGTTAAAAAACTATCGTGAGGGTAGGGGTATGTCAATTAAAACCAAAGTCGTTCTTATAGTATTATTATGGATTTCAATTCTGATATCTGTTCTTTTTGCGGTTGAAAATTATGTTCTGAAATTCATTCTTATTGTCATTTTATTCGGGGTTACGGTTTATCTGGTCAGATTAAAAACCGGTCCTGCGGAAAACTGATTTTTTAAACAACAATTATTTAATATTTTCTTTGCGTTCGTGGCGTCGTTGCGGTTTAACATAAAAATTATTTTCTTCTGAATATATTTATTTTGTTTTTTATACTT
>JAFGII010000010.1 GCA_016929695.1 Ignavibacteria bacterium | reverse complement strand
TTATGAAAAGAGTCAGAAATTGTACTTTAAATTCCATAAACCCGTATAATATACTGTTTGGCGTAGCTGCAAACTGAAGTATATAAACAGACGCAGCAATCAAGAAAACTAATGTATAATTTATATTCCCATAAAACAGATTAATGATTATAAATATTAAAATTATGTAAACCAATGAAAGAATAAACTGAATAATCAGAGATTCGAGATATATTCTTCCAACATTATTTTTGTTAATTGCTGTCTCTCTCTGAAGATAAATCGGTAAACCCAGATTGAATAAAAATGCTGTTGCATTGCAAACCGTGAAGATAGTAATTATTTCTCCATATATCTCATTTGAATAAGTTCTTGCAAAAATCAGAAATAAAATAAAGAAAAAAAGTCTTTCAGTCAGAGACTGAAAAAAAATATATTTACTTCCGGTGTAGTATTTTAAATATTTAACAAAGACTTTAAACAATACTGCTTTTTCATTAAATTTAAAGAAAAAATATCTATTTTAGAATGTTATTATTAATATGGAAAATATATCCAAGAAGGCATATAATTTTATTTTCATAATACTCTTTTTTCTGCCCTTATTTTATACCCGTGCAGTAATTGATATAAATTTATTTCATATAGTAATTGCTAACTTCATTGCCGTAACGTTTTCCTTTTTTCTTCTTTTCCGTTCCGATTTTATCATAAATAGATATTATTTTTTTGCGGTTTTATTGTTCATCTTACTCTCATATTTGTCATCTTTCTTTAATGGGAATACTGTTTTGTTCTTCGAATCAGGGTTTAACTTAAGTATTTATTATATCATAATATTATTTGTAATTTACAGTTTTCAAAATCTGAGGTTTAATATAGAAAATGTTTTTATCTTCATAGTTGTTATTTCTTCGATTTTTTCTGGAATAGGAATTCTTCAACTGACAGGATTAAACTTTTTTGATATGAAGGAATCATTAAAACCGGGTTCTACTCTCGGTATAAGAAATTTTGCTTCGGAGTATTTGCTTGCGTCAATTCCATTTGCGATTTTTCTTATTTTGGAATCAAGAAAAAATATTTTTACATTATTGTCAGGTTTTGGTTTATTTGTTATTCTTACTTACACATTTCTCCTGAGATCCAGAATATCTTACATTATTTTATTTATATATATAATTTTTATAATATTTTTCTTTTTATATCACAGAAAAAAAACTAATATTGTATTTGCAAAACATAAATATGTTCTCTTAATCATTATTTTAATTGCTTCTTTTTCTTTATCATTTCTTCCCCTTAGTCAAATCGAACCAGAAAGAAAAAATGTTGCTGATGCATCAGGTTCTTATTTAAAATACAGGTATGAACCTAATTTCGGAAGAATTACTTTTTATGACGCTTCTATCAGATTATTTCTTGAAAAACCGGTTTTCGGTATCGGGACAAATGCTTTCCCTGGATATTACGGAAAATATCAGTGGGATGAACTCGGAGACAGAGTCGTTTATAATATATCTTTCACACACCCTCATAATGAATTTCTGAAAGTCCTATCAGAGAATGGAATATTTGCTTTTATTATTTTTTCAGTTATTATATTTTATCCGTTTATAAGATTATTTAAAAAGATAAAATTAAATATTGCGGCATTTCCTTTTTTCCTGTGCTACACAGGGGTCCTGATTAATATGTTGGTCGCATTCCCGCTAAGCAATGTCAGTCTTATGATTCTCTTTACAATATCTGCGGGCTACGCTCTAATTCCTTATGATAAAAATGAGGTAATTAAAAAATCCCATTCCGGAAAAATCTTAATAATATTTTTAATTATAATTTCTGTTTTTTCTTTATATGTAAACTTCATAAGATACAAAAGTGAAATCAAATACATTGAGGCTATGCAAATGAAATTTGATAATAAATATAAAGAAATGACGAACATTCTTGAAAACATTGATAAGAATATCTACCCTCTCGACCCCAATAAAATGCCGTTGCAATATTATCTCGGCATAGGATATTTTGAAGAGGGACAATATGATAAATCTTTAAAATGTTTTAATGAAGCAATTCAACTAATGCCTTACTTACCGCCAATAATCAGCAATAAAGCAACGACATTATATATAATGGGAAACATTCAGGAAGCCGAGAAGACTTTACTCGATTTAAAATCAAAATTTGCTAATTACTATGAACCGCAGATTAACCTGCTGGCGTTATATATGAATTCCAAAAGATATGATGAAGCAAAAATTTTATCAAATCAGATTGAATCAGATTCTACGTCTAAATATGCAAAAAACTATAACTTATTAATGCTTATGCAAAAGGAACTGAATTTGTCCCGTTAAAGTGCTTTTATTTTTATAGAAAAAATACTTATTATTGATAAATTAAAAAAATTGAAAAACCTAATTTTTATATTACTAATATTAATATTAACCATTACGGCATATCCTCAGAGCCAGTTGGTTAACTGCATTCCTGATACAGGCAGTCAGAGTTTTTCCTATCCATTTATTTTAAACGGTACAGGTACTGAGTGGACTACTTCCCCTTACTTTGTAATATATTTTTGGGGGGGAGGTGTCTTTGCCGATAGCGTGAGGGCAATTAACGACAGCGTTATACTCGCATGGATTGATATTTATGCCAATGCGGATACGGGATATAAAACCGTTATACTGGGAGATCCTTATTTAAATTTCGATTCTATCCCTCAGGGCTTTAAAGTACTGCTCTGGTTCCCTGCAAAACCAAATTTACTTTATCCTTTCAATAATTCACAGAACATTCTTCAGACTCCTGTTATGATATGGGACAGCAATAAGTCTGTTGATAACTTCAGACTGATGATTGCAAATGATTCACTGTTTAATTCCGTTGTTTTTGATACTACAGTTGCACAACCGCCTGTTAATATCAGAACCGGAGTATTACAACTCGGTCAGAAATATTACTGGCGTGTTAGAGGATTCAATCTTTTAGGTAACGGACCGTGGTCTGATATCTGGAATTTCAGAGTACGAACGACAAGTATTTCAATAATATCTTCAAAAATACCGGATGCGTATGACCTTTTACAAAATTACCCCAATCCTTTCAATCCTTATACTACCATTGATTATAATATAAAAAGTAACAGCAATGTAAAATTGGTTCTTTATGATATTACGGGTAAACAAACCGCTTTACTTGTTAATCAGTTTCACAATGCCGGATATTACAGATACAAATTTAATTCCGGAAAATTGAATATTTCAAGCGGAATATACTTCTATCAGATGATAACAAATGATGTTATAATCACAAAGAGGATGGTAATTTTGAAATGAGATTGCCAAATGAGAAAATCAATGAAATAGCAAGAGTAATTGATATAGTTGATATAATTTCCTATTACATTCCGGTAAAAAAACGCGGTAAGTCTTTCGTTGCAGTCTGCCCGTTCCATCCCGATAAGAATCCCTCACTGCATATCTCCCCGGAAAAGCAGGTATATCACTGTTTTGCCTGTAAGGCAAGCGGTAATGTTTTCAGATTTGTTCAGGATTACGAAAAAATTTCTTTTCAGGATGCGGTTTTGAAACTGGCGGAAAGAGCGGGTATCCAAATTAATATAAATGCCAATAACAAAGTCGTAAGCGACGATATAAGCAAACTCTACGATATAAATAAACTGGCGGCAAAATATTTTCATAAAAATCTTCTGGATTTGAAAGGAAGTGAAAAAGAGTTTATATCAGGATACTTGAAAAAGAGGGGTTTGTCTAAGAATGGTATTACAAATTTCGGACTCGGATATGCAAGCAGAGGATGGAATAATTTACTTTCATACTTTTTAGATGACGGTACTTTTTCCGCCGATGACATACTTGCTGCCGGACTTGTTAAATCAAAGGAGAAAGGAAAATATTATGATACTTTCAGGGGAAGACTGGTTTTTCCGATTTTCAATGAGAGCGATAAAGTTGTCGGTTTCGGAGCAAGAAAATTATACGAGGATGATGAAGTTGAAGGTAAATATATTAACACGCAGGAAACTAAAGTCTATCAGAAACGGCAGATACTATATGGTTTGAATTTGTCAAAAGACAGTATCAGAAAAAATGATTTTGTAATCATTGTTGAAGGTTACTTTGATGTCATTTCCCTTGCTCAAAACAATATTCTAAATGTAGTAGCATCAAGCGGGACGGCTCTAACTCCGGAACAGGTTCATTTACTATCAAGATATACAAAAAATATAATTTTGATTTTCGATTCAGATTCAGCAGGAATTAAAGCTGCTAAAGCGGGATTGCAGATAATTCTTGAAGCAGGACTTGATTTAAATATAGTATCACTGCCCGAAGGAGAAGACCCCGATTCTTTCATAAGAAACAAAGGTAAAAATGAATTCATACACCTCTTGAATACAAAAAAAAGTATTATTAATTTTATTTCAGACATTTATGTAAAAGAAAACAGACTGAATACTCCGGAAGAAAAAACAGAATTTGTAAAGGAAATAATAAGTTACATTGCCAGAATTCCGGATAAATTAAAACGTACATTTTATATTAAAGAAATTACAAAAAAATTCGGATTATATGAATCGGATATGAGGGATGAACTTGATTCTGCGATTGCAAGATTTAAAAAAGAGAATTTTCCAAAATCAGATCTGGTACTGCCTGCCGTTAAGAATGATATAAAAGACAAAGTAAAAGAATTTCAAAAAATCCCAAAGGACGAAATTGAATTACTGGAAATATTTATTAACGGAAATTCAGAGGCACTTGAATATCTTGAATATAATCTTGAAACCGACTTCATCACAGATAAGACCGTAAGGAAAATTGTATTTAAATTTCTTGACGGATTAATGAATGAAGGTAAAATTGAAGTAAAGAATATTATGAACGGTCATAATGACGATAAATATGAAATGATACTGTCAAGATTATCCGTACATAAATATGATTTGTCTGAATATGAAAAACTTGATAAGAATTCGCTGATTTATCATGCCGGCAATCAAGGAAATGATTATCTAAAAAAAACTAAAGACCTGTTGAAAAAAATGAGAATAAAGCAAATTGAAAAAGAAATTATTGAAATTAAAAAAAACGGGGGAGACCCTAATATCATAGTCGAGAAAAAAAGAGAAATACTGGAAATTAAGAAATCCGATAAATAACTTAATGGTATGAATATTGAAAGTCCCGCTACGTTAATCATTATAACTTTAAATGTAATAATATCAATTATGGTTTTCCGCTCGAGAGAAAAATATTTTTATACATTTGCAGAGTGGCCTTATTATATAGTAAAAGAAAATAAATATTACCAGTTATTAACTTCCGCATTTCTCCACGCTGATTATATTCACCTGCTGTTCAATATGTTCACCCTGTTTTCTTTCGGTATGTTTCTTGAAAAATTTTATATGGTAAACTACGGAACTCTGACAGGAAGTATATTTTTCATAGCAATTTATTTCATAAGTCTATTTTCGGGTTCACTTTTAACACTGATTTTTCATTACAGAAATCCCGATTATGTTGCAGTGGGTGCCTCAGGTGCGGTTTCGGGAGTTATTTTCTCATTTATTACATTTTTCCCGACTGCACAGGTTGGAGTGTTTTTCATTCCTATGCCGGCATTCATTTTTGCGGCTATATATATTACAGTGTCAATTTTCGGTATGAAAAAGAATTTCGGCAATATCGGACACGAGGCACATCTTGGCGGGGCTTTTGGAGGATTTATTTCAACTCTTATTTTAATCCCTGATGCTTTTTCGGTTTTTAAGAGTCATTTTCTTTTCATCTCGCTGCTCTGGTAAATATTAGTTTGTCTATCAGGGAAAATAAAGCAATAATTATCAAAATAAGTACAGTATAAAATAAATAATTAAAACCTCCGTCTACTCCGATTACTTCTGAAATTCTGTTATTAACCTCACTTATAAAATTCATATAACCGGATAAATAATCCGATTCAATTTCGAATTCTTTAATATATAATACATAAGCCATAACAAACACAAAAACCGTCATTAACGAAACAGAAATAAATGTCAGTACTTTCGCAAGTTTGTTTGTTTTTTTATCTTCAGTTTTAAACCTCTGCTGCATTCTGATTGCATCTACAACTTCTTCGGAAAAATCCGCTCTTGTCTCAATCAGTAATGACTTCGTTATTTGTTTATTAAGTATTATGTCTATGTTATCTTTTATGTCTTCCATTTTTTTGTATTTATCTGATTAGTTCAAAACATATTCAAGTAATTCTTCTTTTCTAAAATTTGACAATAAAATTTCCTTTAATTTTTCCCTCGCTCTGAATATTCTGCTTTTGATAGTTCCTGAAGGTATTCTCAGTATTTCCGAGATTTCGTTTATACTAAGTTCGTTTATATAAAACATCGTCAGTATTACGGAATAATGTTCAGGCAAAGAATTTAAATATTCATTTATAATGCCGTTCACCTCATCTAATGTCACATCATTTTCTGTCGAAGAGGTGTTTCCGGTTTTCCTTGTAATTATATTCAGATTACGCGTAAGTTCATCACCTTCCCTGAAACTTGATTCGTTCACTTCAAATGATACTATATTAAAATTCTTTGCACGGTATTTTCTGTAATATTCAATGGCAGTGTTATAAACAATTCTATAAAAATAAGTTGATAAAGAAGATTTTTCTTCAAACTGACCCGATTGAATCGAATTATAAAGTTTAATAAATGAGTCTTGCAATGCATCTTCCGATTCGTTTTTTTCTTTTAAAATTTTCATGCACAATGAAAATGCTTTATCCTTAAATGCTTCAACGAGGGTTTTAAAACCCGTTAAATCACCTTCCTTGATTTCCTTCGTTATCTCTTTAAGGTTAGTCTTCATTATTTTTTTTATCGTCCTCTGATAACTTAATTTTTCCGTTAGTAACTTTCACTGTAATTCTGTTTGTGGTTTCACCAATTTTTGCTTTCAAATAGTTCTTTTGCTTTTCTTCGATTGAATCAAATTTTACACTACCGGCATCAATTTTCCCGTTTGTTACAGAGATATCAAAATTTCCGGTTGTTTTCCCGCTTATATCAAGGTAAACATTTCCGTTTGTTATTTTTAAATTGCAGTCTTTTCCTGAATCGGGTGCAGCATAGATTTTTCCGTTAGTCAAATACGCTTCCATATTACCTGTAATGTTTTCAGCCTTTACTTTACCGTTTGTTATTTTAATTTTTACGTCATTTTTTATTTTATCAAATTCAGCACTGGCATTTGTACTCTCGATGCTGACAAAAAGATTTTCCGGGACATAAACATCTATATCCGTACTTCCCCCTGCTTTTAAATTAAAGAATCTTATTTCGCGAATTATATCAATTGTAACCTTGACTATTTTTCCTGATGAATCAATATTTATATTAATCCAGTCAATATTATCGTCAAGTTCACTTTTTTTCAGATAAACGGTTTTTTCAACTTTAATATTAATAAGTGAATCGGAGGATTTATGAATCCTGATATCACCGTTTGTATTCTCCAGTATAAGTGCTTCTTTATCAATCGAGGAGATAATTGCATTTTCTGAAACTAATTTTTCATATTTTCTGGAGAATAAACTGCAACCGGAAATTAAAGCCGTGAAGAGAATTAAAATAACAAGCAATATTAAATTTCTCATTTTTTTAACTTTTATTTTCATTTAAATTATTGGTTTTTAAAGCCTGATATTTTGACTTCACTGCGAAATAATAAACAAGGAAGCCTGCACCTAAGAATAATACTACGAAACCGAAAGTCATACCGTCGTTGATTTGATATTTTTCGTATAATAAGTTTGCAATTATTATTCCGCCTCCGAGGAATGCAAGTATGATTCCCCATTTTAAACCTCTTAACGGGTCTTTGATTTTTTCTGCTTCCGAGTAGAATTTCTTAACATCTTCAGGAGGAATACCTTTTTCTATAAGTCTCATTCTTTCCTTGTGTTTTGTGTAAATTGCCCAGAAAATAATTAATCCGGGTATTCCAAATGTGAATACTATCCCGAAAATCGGAACTAAAGATTCTAAGAATGACATTTTTGTTTTCCTTTCATTTATTTAATTGCATTTATTACATTAGACGTATTTCAGCGCAATTAGGTTGCATAATATCCGAAAAGATTACATAACTTACAGGCAGTATTTTTCTATAAAAAAACCGCAGGTGAAATACCTGCGGCTTTATCCATATATATTCAGTAAAAATAACTCAGTCTGTCAGAACCGGTAATTTTATCTCTTTTGGCAATGTTTTTTTCTTTCTGATAATTTTTGTTGACCCGGATTTTCGTAAAAAATTTTCCGGTGTTGTTACTTTTTTTTCGTCTTTTACATCAGGATATTCATAAATGTTATATTTGTAATTCCGTAAAATTACTTTATCATCGGTTCTCATAATTACATATTCCGGTAATAGGGGAATTTTCCCGCCGCCGCCCGGTGCATCTATCACAAAATGCGGGACACCTAAGCCGGATATATGTCCTCTTAATTTATCAACGATTTCCAGTCCGACCCTTAGTGGCGTTCTGAAATGATTTGCGCCTTTTGTAATATCTGCCTGATACAGATAATACGGGCGAACTCTAATTGAGAGCAGTTTCTTCATAAGTTCTTTAATAACATCTGCATCATCATTTACACCTTTCATCAGGACTGCCTGATTTCCGACCGGAATTCCTGAATCAGCAAGCATTGTACAGGCTTTTGTACTTTCCTCTGTTATTTCCCACGGATGGTTAAAATGAGTATTAACGTAAATCGGATGATATTTCTTAAGCATATTGCATAATTCCTGCGTTATCCTTTGAGGAAGTACACATGGCATTTTAGTCCCAATCCTTATTATTTGAATGTGCTCCATTTTACGCAATCTAATCAATATCTTTTCAAGCATAGCATCGGTAAGCATAAGCGGGTCACCGCCGGAAAGTATTACGTCAGATATCTCTTTATGCTCCGATAAATACTTGAAAGCAGACTCAAGATTACGCATAGAAATTTTTTCCGAATTTCCGACTTTTCTTTTCCTTGTACAAAACCTGCAGTATAAACCGCACTGTGAATTCACGAGGAATAATGCCCTGTCAGGATATCTGTGAACGATATTCGGAACGGGACTCATATCGTCTTCGTGTAGCGGGTCTTCTTCCGCATCTATATCTTCAAGTTCTTTTTCATCGGGAACGCATTGCAGCCAGATAGGGTCACCCGGAGTTCTTATCAGTGAAAGATAATAAGGATTTATTCTCGCCTGAAAAAATTTATCTAATTTTGACGCTACATCCTTATCCAGTCCGAATTTTTCAACCAGCTGGTCAACTGTGTGAATGCTCTGCCTTACCATTTCCTGCCAAATTTCCATAAAGTGGATTTCTCCTGATTTAGTTTGTAATCATTTTTAAATATACTTACCGTATATGATAAGCGAATCACCCTCATCATAAAAATCTTTTATTTCGGTTATTTTATCGTAAAGATTTTTTTCATAAAACTTCCTTTCCTTTTCATAAGAAGGTTTTCCGCTTGTTTCTATTAAAATTAATTTTCCGTTTTTATTTTTAATGTGCTCTTCAATATATTTTATTAAACCTGAGCCTATACCTCTCGACTGAACTTTCGGATTAACTGCAATCCAGTATAAATCGTAAGCCGATTTTGTCAGCGGTCTCTGACCTATACATACATATCCGTTGATAATTCCGTTTTCGCCCTCATCAACAAATATTTCATATCCTCCTCCGTCTTTTACATTAATATAGGTGTCGATGAGTTCCACCGCAACTTCAATTTCTGCTTCACTGAAATTCTGCGTATCAGCAAGTATCCTTTGAAGTTTCGGTTTATCTTCCATTACTAATTTTCTAATCATATATTATTTTCTAACATTATTTATTGTTATTCAGTTTTTATTATCTGATATATTCCATCTTTCACTTGCATACTTTATTATATTTTGAATCAATTCTTCGTAACTCCATCCGTACGCCTTCCCGCTTCTTGTAAATCCCGTGTCTTCATCTACATCAGAAGCGATATCGGGATTAGGATTAAGTTCGAGAACATAAGGCACACCGTCTCTTACTCTGAAATCAACCCTTGCATAGTCCGATGCACCTATAATTGAATAAACTTTTTTTGCTGTCTGCTGAATTTTCCCCTCGAGGTCAGACGAAATATTTTTTGCGGGGCATATCGCTTTTGTTCCGGAAAATTCGACGGTCTTATACATCCATTTACTGTTGTAACTAACTATTTTAGGATAATCTGCAGGCAGTCCTTCGAAATCAATTTCGGAAATCGGAAATACTATTAAATCATTTTCGTCTTTCTTTACATTCCCGACTACACTTACATTGATTTCCCTGCCGTTTATATACTCTTCGACCAAAGCAGGCTGTTTATGAATATCAAGAATATATTCTATTCTTCTTTTCAATGAATCATCGTTATAAACAATTGATTCATTGGTTATCCCGATGCTTGCGTCTTCTCTTGAGGGTTTCACGATTAAAGGATATTTGTCTTTTAATCTGCTGTATCCGTTTTCATGATACTTCGATGAATCAGAACAGAGATAATGCAACGCGGTAGGGATATTGTGATAATGAAGTATTTCCTTAACTCTTGATTTGTTTAAAGCAATTCCGAGTGTTAAAGCTCTTGAACCTGTATAAGGAATTTTTAAAATTTCATAAAGTGAAGCAATGTTCATTTCCTGAACGGGGTCACCGTCAAGAGATTCGCAAAGGTTAAAAATTAAATCAGGTCTGTCATAATGAAGATGGTCTATTAATTTGTATAAATCAACAGCGACAGGCACTATTTTAATTTCGTAATTTAATTTCTGCAAAGCCCTTTCAACCGCTTTCATCTCGTCAAGTACACCATACTCGCTCATATCTATAGATTCGTTAACGTCATCAATATCCGTGACTCCGTCATCATAAACTTTGCCGTTTGAATATTGCAGTGGGTCATTAAATAGTATATGTATTTTCATCCGTTATATTAAATTATATCTTTTTTTTGCTTCGTTAAAAACTGCATTTATTGTCTGCTCATAATTCATTCCTGCTGTTCTCGCTGCCTTGGGATAACAGGAATTATCGTCAGGATTCGGTAATATTCCCGGCAGAGGATTTATTTCAATTATATTCGGAACCCCGTCATCATCAAGCCGCAGGTCAATTCTTGCCCAGTCTCTTAATCGCAATACTTTATATGCATCCTTACAAATTTTTTCTATTCTGCCGTATAAAATTTTATTGATATCCGCAGGACATTTGAAAATATCGAGTTTATTTTCCCTTGTATCAAAAAACCATTTAACTTCATAAGAATATATCTTATTAAAACCATCCGGAACTTCAGCAAGATTAATTTCTACAATCGGTAATACTTTTAAATTATCGCCGTTACCCAGCATAGCAACAGTAAATTCCTTTCCCTGTATATATTTTTCCAATAAAGCGTCCTGATTATAAATTTTTCTTATTCTGTCAATTTCTCTTTTAAGTTCTTTTTCGTTGTTTGCGACTGATGAGTTATAAATCCCCTTGGATGAACCCTCGTGAAGCGGTTTCACGAATATCGGAAATTTTTTATTATACCCGTTAAGAGAACCGTTTGAAATGAAAAATTCGGGATTCGGAATTTTATAATACGAAAGAATTTCCTTGCACCTTGATTTATCATGACAGATTCCGGTTGTAACGGAATCACTTCCGGTAAAAGGAATATTCAGCATTTCAAGAATAGAAGGTATTTGTGATTCACGTGAGGGTCCGTAGAATCCCTCTGCAACATTAAAAACAAATTCCGGTTTCTTATCCGATAATTTTGAATAAGCATATTCATCTGCTTCGATTAACTCGACGTCATTGCCGCTTTTTCTCAAAGAATCTGCAATTGCTTCTATCGTATCCTGACTATCCCATTCAGCATAAGTATCGTCTATTCGCTCAGGATAATTTTTTACAATGTTCTCATTAAGATATTTTGATGCTTCTTTAACAAGAGTTTTGTTAATTATTTCGTCTTCTTTTTTTACGTTATATGTTAACGCTATATACAATTATTTTATACTATACTTTCAAAAAAATTTTTCACAAATATAACATTTATAAAATAATTGTCAAGAAGTAATTAACATCCGGAAACCATTGATTTTATTGTGCCTCCGGAGTTTTTTGTTTTAAAATAAATATTTTTTTGTTTTTTATGTAATTTTTTATAATTTTTAGAAAAATGCAAAATAAAAAAACCTGTTATATGAACAGGTTTTTTTATAACAAAATAACTTAAATATTTTTTACTTTATCAGAACGAGTCTGATTATTGAAGAATAATATTCCGTCTCAAGTCTCAAGAAATAAATTCCCGTGCTTAATCCTTTTCCTGAAAAATTAAAACTGTATTTACCCGGATTCATACGATGATTCAGAATATTTGCAACGACTCTTCCCGAAATGTCATATATAAATATTTTAACATTAGTAGTCCGGGAGATATCGAAATTAATTTTTGTATCGGGATTAAACGGATT
>JAFGII010000070.1 GCA_016929695.1 Ignavibacteria bacterium | reverse complement strand
TTAACAATATGTTATTACTTTTTCAGTAAACTCTAAGTAATAATTATAATACTGTCGGTGACTCTAAGTTAAGCATTAAAAGCGGTAAAAAATATTAAATATTATTTCCTGAATAAAGATATTCGATTTTTTATTAATTCTATGAATTCTTCCCGCTTTTCACCCGGTAAAAAACTTCGGGAAATAAATTCATACCACTCTGATTCTTTTCTGAAAAATTTAGTAATTATATTATTAAAAACTTTCCTGTCTAGTTTAATGGTTTCTGTAAATTTAATGAAATCATTGAGAGTTATATTTCTTTTTTTCCCGTTTAAAGTTAATGCGAGATCTTCTTTATCGGATATTAAAATTAATTTGGAGGGAAGTAAATCATAAGCAGGGGTTAATTTAAAACCGTCAAATCTGTTTTCAGTTAACGAAAAATTTTTTAAATGCATATCGGAATTACCGGTTATATAGGAGAATAATATAAGTTCTGTAAAATTTACGATGTCAAGTTCCCGGTTTGTAAACTTCCTGATAGTTTTTGCTATTTGTTCATAAGAGCCTTTGTATTTATCTTCTGTCAATCTTTCCGTAAGCTGACACATGTCTTCCATATGGATTTTTGAACCGTATTTGTCTCTGTCAATTCTTTTTGTAATATATGCAAGATTACCTGATTGCATTCTGATTAAACTGTGCGGAACAACCTTGATATCTCCTAACTCTGCAAGATGCATAGTGAGGTCTTCATATTCAGCTATATAAGGATATTTATCCGTACCGGGTTTAATAATAAAATTTCCTGAAATACCTAATATAGTTAGTCTGTCAGGTTTTATATCAATTCCGGTTTTTTTAAGATTTAACGACAATTTCTGTTGAATCCCGGTAACGGATTTTCTTTCATTGATTAAAATTAATCCTCTTTCTTCAAGTTCGCTTTCACGAAAATCAATTTCGGGAGGTAAAGACTTACCAAAAAATTTTTTTGAACATTTATAATGAAAATCTTTTTCTTCCTGAGATAATTCTTTATAACAATATAAGCACCTTGATTTATTCATCTTCGTTATCCGATATTATGCTGACGGCACCAACGGTATCCGAACAACAGGTTAATAATAACCCCATTCTGTCATTTATTTTGAGTTTCCAGTTCTTAACGGCGAGGTTCAGCATCCAGCCTTCGGGTATTAATCCATCAAAAAATGCAAACATAGTTTTTTGTTTGTGCGGTTCCTTTCTGAGCGGGAGAGTTAAACTTACCGGTCTGGAGTCTTTATCTTCAAGATATTTACTCGTGTAAGTAAACTCATAACCTTCCTCAGTTTCAATTATAATTCCCGCTAATTTTTTTTTATAAAAGACTTTACCTTTTCTCATATATCTTTGATATCATTTATGTTAACAGGATATAATTTAAATCCAAATAATTTCAGAATCGTGTTCACTTTATCTATTCGTGAAGTTTCTTTGCCCTGCTCTAAATCTCTGATTAGTCTTAAGCTAATCCCTGATTTTTCAGCAAGTTCTCTTTGTGTTATTTTGTATATTTTCCTTTGCTCTTTAAGGAATTTTGATAAATTGTTTTTCATAATTGTATCTAAAATAATCAAATTCTGTAAAAATATCAAGTGAAATATATCAAAATTGATATAATAAATCAATATATTATAATATTATATCATAATTGATATAATATATTTATTTTATAAATTATTATATCTTATTTGAAATAATTTTTTGCTTCATAAATTTCCTGATTTCTTAATAAAATCTGATAATTTAAGGCAATTTTGCCAAACTGATGAATAACGGTACTGTTTACGAAGGATGCATAACGGGTTTTGCGTATTCGACTAATATGGGTGAAAACCAGATGAGCGTCAATCCGGGTTTTCCGAATTTCTGCAATTTTAAAGATTTATTGATTTATAATAATATTATTTTCGGAGGTGTCGGAAATTTATCCTCTTCTTCTCTGACCGGTGTATATAAATCTTTGAATTTCGGCCTGAACTGGACTATGGTTAATAATGGTCTGCCGTCTAATAATTCCGTAAGTTCTCTGTTTATATCTAACGACAATCTGCTTGCAGGAACTTCAAGCGAAGGAATTTTTAAAATTCTGCTGTCTGTAGTAACATCGGTAATACTAACTGAAAATAGTATTGCAAGCGGATTTTCTTTGTTACAGAATTATCCGAATCCGTTTAATTCAATGAGGAGAATAGAGTTTAGTATATAAGTGGATACCCGCATTCGCGGGAATGACAAGATGGGCGGGAATGACAAGATGGGGGGAGAATGACAATGTTGTGCCGAAGGTGTTCGATTTGCTTGGAAGGGAAGTAGCGGAACTTGTGAACGGGAATTTACAGCCGGGTACTTATGAAGTAACATCCTATGCTTCAGGTCTGTCGAGCGGGATTTATTTTTATAAATTCACGGCGGGGGATTTCAGCGACGTGAAGAAAATGCTTTATGTAAAGTAATAATATCCCGGTTTATAAAAAAAAAGGCACTGCCCGGGAGGGCAGTGCCTTTTTTTTTGATAAATTTAAAATTATCTGATTAGTATCATTTTTTTCGTATCGGTGAAATTGTTCGTGGTTATCTTGTAGTAATACATTCCGCTCGACAGGGTTGAGGCATCAAATGAAATCTTGTGTATGCCTGCGTTTAATGACCTGCTGACAAGTGTCTTCACTTCCTTTCCGAGTACGTCGTAAACTTTTATAGTTACAAAATCATTTTCCGGAATTGCAAATGTAATTGTTGTCGCAGGATTAAACGGATTAGGATAATTCTGTGACAGTGAATAATTTTCAGGAATTTCACTGCCGGTATTATTTGTGCCTGTTGTAATTGTATCGTTAACAAAAAGTCCTTTAACACAGAAATTACCCGTTGAGTCAATTGTATAGAAGTCCAGCCAGTTTGTACCGCTTTTTAAATAACTTTGTCCGGGATAGGACTTCGATTTAACAATCACCCTGCCTTCGGAGCCGAGCAGAACAGGCACGTCCGATGTCCGGTCAAACGGATGTCCGCCGGCGGATAGATATAAATAAATGTAAAAAGTAGAGTTCTGGGCAAGATAAATTGCATTATTGAGGTCAACCGTATGGAAACCTTTATTTTCCATATAACCTGACCGTGTAGAAAGAAGACTTGTAAGATTCCCGTCCGAGTAATTATGAAACACACTCACGGTATAATTTACACTGTCTTTTGCGGTGTAAAAACTTACCGCTTTTAGATAACCTGCTGTTGTAGTTGTAAATGTGTTAAATATTTCGGTGCAGTTTGCTCTGGTATCGCGCCAGCCGTGATAATCGTGATAATAGGTTACTGCGTATAATTGCCTTTCTACATTCTGAAATGATATTGCGCCCATTTCAGGATGACGGCAGCAGTATTTGTCGTAATATGATATCCAGAAATAGCCGTTAATTCCCCAGGTGTCTCCCCAGCTGTTTTTTACAAGCCATGCTCCGGGCTGAGGTGCCTGCGTTACTTTATTGTCATCCCAGCCGATTATCGTAACGGCGTGATTGGGGTCCATTGTGCTTGTGGGAGGCTGATAGTGAGTATAATTCGAGTTAATGAAAGAACTTGAATAACACATACTGGTTCCCATTGCTCCGTAAGTCATGATGGCATTTTTTATTATATCAATATTTTCCATATTATCGCCTATGTAATACCAGACTATATTTCTGGGATAATAATAATGGAAATTAGGACTTGTTCTGAGCGGAGGAGACTGATAGGACTGACCGTCAATATCCCTTACTGTGCCTTCGTTTCTTGATATATATGCCGATGCTACAAGGTAATCACCGCCCTGATGTACCGTTAAACCGCCGCCTCCCGGGTCATCGTCGTTGCAGTGAGTATTAAAGCCGTTCCACCAGTCGAGATGATATTCCGCTAAATTCGGCTCGCCGGTTTCGCCGTTTGCCGTCCAGACGCCGGTCATCATAAGGTTGCCCTCCATAGACGCCATTACTCCGTGTGTCCAGCAGGTACCGCCTTGCTGATTTTTTACTGACGTCACATAATTCATTCCGTTAACATTTCGCAAATCGAATGTAGTGGGAGGATTATTCTGCTGAGCAAATGAAATAACTGCCGCATTCAGAATAATTATTAAAATAAATAAATTTTTCATTTAATTATAATTTTAATTTATAAATGTCTTATTTAACGTAATTATAATTTTAATTTAATTCTATACAATAATATTTCTTTTCTGTTTTATGATAGCGCGAAATGAATTGAGGAAATTTAGGAAGCAATAAAAGTAAAATGCGGAAACTTAACAATTATTCCATTAGTTTTCAAATTTGCGTCTTGAGTGCCCGATAGGAAAGAAAAATATACATTACTCATTTAAACACTAAAGACACCAAAAAATTTACACGAAAAGCACAAAAATATTTTAAATAACATATCTTTGCGGTCTGTGAGAAATACGAAATGTTTGGTTCAGGCTTGAACGGGTTATTCTATTAGTTTTCAAATTGTGCGTAAAATGGCAAAGAATATTGGTTACTACGCTGGAGAGACTGTGTGAAAACGAATAATTCATTTTATTTGTTATAGTTATAAACAAACACAAACAATGCGATACA
>JAFGII010000009.1 GCA_016929695.1 Ignavibacteria bacterium | reverse complement strand
TTATCCGTGTTTATTTCTTTTCTTCTATAACTATCTCCTATTACTAAATTCTGTTTTTTCTTTGCGTCCGTGGCGCCTTTGCGGTTATTTTTTTCATTCATGATTATTTTTTATCCCGCTTTACACTGTATCTATTCAAAATATTTGCTAATTTTACAGTAAAATAAGGGAACTTTGAAATTAATTCTGATGTAATAATATTAAGCAAACTAATGTATTGAAGAAACTAATTTTTTACATATTAATTATAGTCTTAATTCCGCTGTCGTTAAATGCAGAATGGAAACAGTATGTAAAGCATAAATTTTTCATTCAGACAAAATCCGAACTCCGCATTTCAGAAGCAACAGGGCAAATCTCTCTTAAAACAGGTATCGCTTCTCTTGATGAAAAAAATTCCCGGTACCGCATCATGAAAATTAAACAGTTGTTCCGCCTTAACAACGGCAATCAAAAATTATTCGATGAACTCGGTATGGGCAGAATTTATGTAGTCTATTTAGATACAAATTATATTAATGATATTGCAAGAGTCGTATATGATTATTCTGCAGATGAAAATCTCGAATATGCCGAACCGGTGTTCATCGGAGAAGCAGGCGGAAAACGGGATGTCCCTTCCGTTCCTTTCAAAAAAACGTCCTTCTATCCCGATGACGAAATGTTTTATATGCAGTGGTATCTCAACAACACAGGTAATATTACACCCTCGTCAGGCGGTATTGCTAAAAAAGGAGCCGATATTGCTATGCTCAACGGATGGGAAATTGAACAGGGTGATGAGGATATCGTTATTGCCATTCTCGATTCGGGCATTAAAGATGACCACCCCGAATTCAGAGGTCGGCTCTGGATTAATAAAAATGAAATCCCATATAACGGTATTGATGATGACAGGAACGGTTATGTGGATGATATTAATGGCTACGATTTTGCTTACGATGATAGTGACCCGAATGACGGATTTGGTCACGGTACTAATATTGCATCCGTCATTGGTGCTAATGCCAATAATACCATAGGATTTGCAGGTATTAATTTCAAATCGAAAATGATGATTTGCAAAAATCTTTCCGATAAAAACTCCGGTGAATATGAATGGTGGGCTCTGTCAGTTAAATATGCGGTTGATAACGGTGCGAAAATTATTAATATGAGTGAAGGCGGAGAAGATTTCTCCAGAACTCTCGAACTGGCAGTTAAATATGCTGTGGGTCGCGGTGCATTAATTACTGCCGCTATGATGAATAAAGGCAATAGCAGAAATTATTATCCCGCAAGTTATAAAGGTGTCTTCGCTGTCGGCGCTACCGATACTGACGATAGTAGAAGCCAGAGATTCTCCTGGGGGGGCGGAAGCTGCTGGGGCAGCCATATATCTGTCGTTGCTCCGGGTAATAAAATATATGGACTCGATCATATTGATGATACAAAATATGACGTTTCCTGGAGTGGAACTTCACAATCCACCGCTGTCGTTAGTGCAATAGCATCACTGCTTCTGTCTCAGAAACCTGAACGGTCAAGTGATGACTTGAAAAACATTATTATTAAAACGGCGAGGGATAAAGTCGGTAATCCCGTTGAAGATAAACCCGGCTGGGATCAGTATTACGGATGGGGAAGAGTGGACGCTAATCTCGCTTTGAGGTATGAATTGCCTGAAACTGAAATTACTTCAGATAAAGACCGGGAAAAATATATTTCTGATACGGAGAAAAAAGATGTCGGAAATAATAAAGAAAATTCAGTTCCGAAAAATTCTAAAGCCGTGGATGATAACCCTGCAGGAAAATCAGGGAATTCAAGAGAAGCACGGAGAAAATAAATGGATTCAAGGGAATTCATTAAAAAAATTAATCGTGCAAATTTATTCCGTGATGTAGTAATTCTTGAAAAAGTTGATTCAACCGGTTCATTTGCACGTCAAAATATTCACTCTGCTCCTGCTTTGGTCTCGGCGGATTTTCAGTCTTCCGGCAGGGGAAGATTCTCAAGGATGTGGCTGTCCGAAAAAAATAAAAACCTTACATTTACTTTGGTTCTGGATTTTTATTTGGAAAATCAAAATATATTCATAGTTAATTTCTATATTTCTTTGATGATATATTTTACTCTGTCAAAAATTATTGCTGATAAAAATATCATTCTTAAATGGCCTAATGATTTATTGGTTGACGGAAAAAAAATTTGCGGTATTTTAACTGAATCTGAAAATCTTCAAAATCACGTGAAACGATTCTTTATCGGTATCGGATTGAATGTAAATCAGGAAAAATTTACGCACGAACTGAAGAATAATGTTACGTCTTTGAAAAATGTTACGGGTTTTGATTATGACAGATATGATTTGCTGTTTGAACTCTCGAAAAAAATTTTGCTGTATAAAGATGCACTCTTTCTTCCTGAAAGAATTCTGTATCTGTGGAAAATGAACTCGCATTTCCTCGGAAGGGAAGTGCGGTTCAGACAGTCATTACAGTCGGATGTTATTATGGGTAAAGCCGTTGACCTGTCGGATGACGGCGCCGTTGTTATTGTAAATGCAGAAGGTAAAAAAGTTAAGTATTATTCCGGAGAAATAAGTTTCATTTTTTAATTTTTATCGTTAACTTGCTTAATAATTTATTGAATAATTATGTTTGCTGATTACGGTCAGATTTTGGTTTTTATGTTGTTTGCAATTGCTTTCGTCGCAATTGCTTTTTTCGTCGCCCTGTTCTTAGCACCTAAAAAACCGTCCTATTCTAAAGAATCCACTTATGAATGCGGTGAAGATACTGAAGGTGAAACCTGGGTAAGATTTAATGTTAGATATTATGTCGTCGCACTGATTTTTATTATCTTTGATGTGGAAGTCGTGTTCCTCTTTCCCTGGGCTGTCGTGTTTAAAGAACTGGGCTTGTTCGCATTTGTTGAAATGGCTGTGTTCTTGATTATTCTAATTCTCGGATTCGTTTATGTGCTCGCTAAAGGTGATTTGCAATGGGATAAACCTCAACCGGTTATTCCTGAATTAAAAAGGCAAATTTTCAAAGTTGATTCAAATTAATATTCTCAATTAATATTCTCTTTTATGGGTATTCTTAATAGGCTTGATAGCCGTGTTGAACAGTTTGAGTCGGGAAATATTATTATTACTTCCGCCGATAAACTCCTGAACTATGCAAGACTCTCTTCTATGTGGCAGATGTTCTTCGGTCTCGCTTGCTGCGCTATTGAAATGATGTCCACTTCAGCTTCCCACTATGACCTCGACAGATTCGGTATTATCCCGAGACCCTCGCCGAGACACGTGGATATTATTCTGATTTCAGGAACGGTTACGCTCAAAATGGCATCGAGAATTAAAAGACTCTATGACCAGATGCCTGAACCGAAATATATCCTCTCTATGGGCAGCTGCGCTAACTGCGGAGGTCCTTACTGGGAGCACGGTTACCACGTTCTCAAAGGTATCGACAGGATTATTCCGGTCGATGTCTATGTGCCGGGATGCCCACCGAGACCGGAAGCTCTCCTCGAAGGTCTGCTGAAACTTCAGGAAAAAATTCGAACCCAGTCTATCGCTAAAAAAAACGGTAATATATAATCTCTATGGAAATTCAGGAAATTCATGGTTTCTTAAGAAAAATGTTCGGTGAGGGGGTCGGTGATCTCGTTGTAGCTCAGCCCGTTGACCCGTTTATTGTTATAAGTCCTCCACAAATTAATGCGGTCTGCTTCTTTTTAAGAGATGAAGAAAATTTGCAGTTTGACTTTCTGAACTGTATTAGTGGTGTTGACTTCGATAATGATAACCTTGCTGTCGTTTATCACCTATATTCGTATCCTCATAACCTTAAACTCGTTCTTAAAGTCTTCCTGCCTAAAAGTAATCCGAAAATTAATACTGTCTCTGATGTGTGGGCTGCAGCAAACTGGCACGAAAGGGAAGCATTTGATTTGCTCGGTATTGAATTTGAAGGTCATCCTGATTTCAGAAGGATTCTCCTGCCCGAAGACTGGAAAGGTCATCCCTTAAGAAAAGATTATAAGGTTCAGGAATTTTATAACGGAATGAAAGTTCCTTATTAATTAATTTTTAAATGATAATTTTCTGCTATGCCTGAAATGAGAACTGAAGAAATGACAATCAATATGGGACCCCAGCATCCGTCCACTCACGGAGTCCTTAGATTGAAACTTAAACTTAATGGCGAAATTGTTAATGAAGCCGTGCCTTATATGGGATATCTGCATAGATGCTTCGAAAAACATGCAGAAGCAATGACCTATCCGCAGGTTATTCCATATACTGATAGGATGGATTACCTGAATGCTATCAGTAATGAATGGTCTTATGTTCTCGGTGTGGAAAAATTGCTTGATATTCAAGTCCCTGAAAGAGTTGAATATATTAGAGTTATTATGGCTGAATTGCAGAGAATTGCATCGCACCTCGTGGCTGTCGGAACTTTCGGAAATGATTCAGGAGCAATGACGCCGTTCCTCTACTGCTTTATGGATAGAGAAAAAGTACTCGAATTGTTTGAAATGACCTGTGGTGCGAGATTATTGTATAATTATTTCTGGATTGGTGGGCTCTCTCACGATATTCCCGAAGGTTTTCAGAAAAAAGTTAAGGATTTTATTAAGTATTTCAGACCGAGAATCGATATGCTCAATAACCTTCTGTCTTTTAATAAGATTTTTATTGAAAGAACGGCTAATATAGGTGTCCTGCCCGCTGATGTCGCAATTAACGCAGGTACTAGCGGTCCCGTCCTCAGAGGCTCGGGGGTTGACTGGGACTTGAGAAAAAATGACGCATATTCGGTTTATCATAAATTTGATTTCGATGTTGTCGTCGGGAAAGGTGAGATGGGTTCCGTCGGCGATTGCTGGGATAGATATATGGTTAGAATGAGGGAAATGGAAGAATCTTTGAAAATTCTGGAACAGGCAATTGATAATATCCCCGAAGGTGATGTCAAAGCCGCTCTGCCGAAAAAAGTTAAACCGCCGGTTGGTGAAGTCTATTCGAGAACGGAAACTCCTAAGGGTGAAACTGCTTATTATATTATTAGTAACGGAACTCCTTATCCCTTCAGAATTAAAGCGAGGTCCGCTTCGTTTTGTAATTTAAGTGTAATTACTCAGATAACTGAAGGTTATATGCTCGCCGATTTGGTCTTGATTCTCGGCAGTCTGGATATTGTACTTGGATGTATTGACAGATAAATGGATAATTGAATGATTGGTTGGATGAATGATTTTTCGAACTTTACAAACTCGTATATTTGATAAGCGATTTTATTAAATTATTTTTGTTGAATTTTTAACTGGAATAAATTGAGACTTAAGAAGGAATGGAAAACGATTTACAAACTAATAGTATTCTTAATTCATAACCCGGTCAAACCGGAAGCATTTCTGTTTGCTGCACTCCGGCGTAGTAAACAAAATTATTGCCATTTTGAGCAGAATTTAAATAATAATGGACTAATTTTTAATTGAATTATAATTCTTAATTGATTGGATAATTTTATTACATCTTTACTCGGAGAAAATTTAATATCGTACCTGCTGGTTGCTGTCGCTGTTGTTATTTTCGTGCTGGTTTTTGCACTGTATGCCGTCTTGGGTGAAAGAAAAATTTCCGCTTGGATTCAGAATAGAGTCGGTCCTAATAGAGTTGGAAAATTCGGTATGTTTCAGACTGTTATAGATGTTCTGAAATTGCTTCAGAAAGAATTTATTTCACCGGGCAGAACCGATAAGTATATCTTCAATATTCCGCCCTTTATAGTGTTTACCGCTACGTTTATGGGTTTCGCTGTTATACCTTTTAGCAGTATTTTTATCGGTATTGACTTGAATATAGGATTGTTCTATTTCTTCGCAATTACTTCGCTCGGTGTCCTCGGATTGATGATTGCCGGCTGGTCTTCGAATAATAAATACTCGTTGTACGGTGCTATGCGTACTGTGGCGCAGATTGTTAGTTATGAAATTCCTACCGCTCTCGCTGCTGTTACTGTCGTGATGCTCGTCGGAAGTCTTTCAATGCAGTCTATTATTGAAGCTCAGTCAGGCGGAATTTTTAATTGGTATTTATTTGGAGGTCCCGGAGGATTCTCTAAAGTTATTCTGATTCCCTTTATGGTCGCTTCGTTCCTGATTCTCTTTATTTCTACTCTCGCGGAATCTAACCGTACACCCTTCGATATTGTCGAAGCCGATAGCGAAATCGTTGCAGGCGTCCATCTCGAATATTCGGGTATGAAATTTGCTATGTTCTTCCTCGCTGAATATGCTCAGATGTATGCGGTCTCCGCAGTCGTTGTTACTCTGTTCCTCGGCGGCTGGCAGTCACCGTTCGGAGACCTTATACCGTTCTTGAATAGTCCTTTGATGCAGTTCTTCTGGGCTATTACTAAAGCACTATTCTTCGTATTCGTGCAGATGTGGCTTAGATGGACTCTGCCGAGACTTAGAGTTGACCAGCTTATGAATGTCTGCTGGAAATATTTAATCCCGATTGCATTCGTCAATCTGTTTGCGGTCGGTCTGTATCTGGTTTTATAAAATTTAATATCCTTTTGATGAAAGATTATTTTAAACATATATATAAAGCATTAACGACAATCTGGATTGGTATGATGATTACTTTTAAAAGTATGTTTAAAAAAAGTGTTACAATCCAGTATCCTGAACAAAGACTTCAGTTGCCTGAACGGGAAAGAAATAGATTGTTTGTTAATATGGATGATTGTATCGGTTGTGACCAGTGCGCTAAAGCCTGCCCCGTCAGTTGTATTGAAATTGAAACTATTAAAGCAGTTCCCGGTGATGTGGTGGGTAAAACAGGGCAGACTTCGCAGGGTAAGAAAAAAGCACTCTTTGTCCCTAAATTTACTATTGACTTCGCTAAATGCTGCTTCTGCCAGTTGTGCGTCTTTCCCTGTCCGACTGACTGTATATATATGACGGAGGTGTTCGAATATTCGGAGTTTAAAAGAGAGTATCTGGTTTACGAATTTACTGATATGTCCCCCGATATGGCGGAAGAAAAACGAAAAAAACTCGCCGACTATCAGGAAGAACAAACTCGGAAAAAAGAAGAAGCGGAAAAAACCGCCGCTGCTGCAACTGCCCCTGCCGGTTCCGCAACGTCTCCCGAACCACCCCGTTCCGGAGAGTCTCCCGAACCATCCCGTTCCGAAGAGTCTCCCGAACCATCCCGTTCCGAAGAGTCTCCCGAACCACCCCGTTCCGGAGTGACTCCCGAACCATCCCGTTCCGGAGAGTCTCCCGAACCTGTGAGGGGACTCTCGGAACAAAACGATACCGCCGCGTCGAAGCCCGATTCTGATACCACTGCCCCTAAATCTGACGAAACGAAGCAGGAAACAACACCAGATAGCACCCCTGACACTGAAACTAAAAAAGAAACACCAAATAACAAAAATGAAAATAAATCTGATTAACTATGCCAGATATTAATACAATATTATTCTACATATTCGCATTCTTGATAGTCTCCTTCTCCTTTATAGTCGTATTCGCTAAGAATATTATTTATTCCGCGGTTTCATTATTTGTTACATTATTCGGAACCGCCGCTCTCTACATTCTGCTTAGAGCGGATTTTCTCGCTATTACACAGGTGATGGTGTATATCGGCGGTATTCTCATTTTGTTGATTTTCGGAATTATGATGACTACAAGAATCACCGATTCGGAAATTAAAACTACTAATTTAAGTTCCGTGCCGGCTGTTTTCGTCTCCGCAGGGGTTTTTGTAATTCTTATTATAGTGCTTCTTACTACTAAATGGAATATTAACCCGCCTGTGGAAAATGACGTTACAGTTAATCGGATTGGTAACCTTTTATTAACAACTTATTTATTGCCTTTTGAAATTGCATCCGTTGTGCTTCTGATTGCATTAATGGGTGCGGCTATGTATGCAAGAAAAAAATAAATTTATTGAGTATGGAAATTAGTATATATCATTATTTAGTCGTCTCCGCAATCCTCTTCGTTCTCGGATTATATGCATTGATTTCAAGAAAAAATGCCATTCTGCTTTTGATGGGTATTGAATTGATTCTGAATGCCTGTAATTTAAATTTAATCGCATTCTCACACTATGGTGGTCTCGGTGTCGACGGTCAGGTTATTGCTGTTTTTGTGATTCTGCTTGCGGTCGCCGAAGCGGCTATCGCACTCGCTATAATTTTGAATATTTATCAGAACTTCTCTACCGTTGATATAGATGAAGTTAATAATTTGAAAGAATAAATTATTATAATATAATGGAATTTGCTTTAAATACTCTTCCTGTAATTATTCTGCTGATACCGCTGGTATCCTTCCTGATTTTGATATTTTTTAAATGGAAACTCCCGCGGAACGGAGATTGGCTCGGAACATCGTTGCTCTTTGTTAACCTTTTTCTGTCCTTCTATGTGCTTTATGCATTTTTGTCAAAAGGGGAATATAAGGTTACTTTTGAATGGTTCTCGCTCGGTGCAGGTGATTCGGTCTTTACGGCAGGTTTTACGATTGATGCTTTGTCGGCTCTGATGCTCGTTGTGGTTAATCTTATTAGTGCCGTTGTTCACCTGTTCTCGGTTAAATATATGGAAGGTGATGCGAAATATGGTACTTATTTTGCTTATCTTGGTTTATTCACGTTTTCGATGCTCGGTATTGTGGTTACTAATAACCTCCTCATTATGTATGTCTTCTGGGAACTGGTCGGTTTGAGTTCTTATCTCCTGATTGGTTTCTGGTATGAAAATAAACCGCCGCAGGAAGCCGCTAAGAAAGCATTTATCGTTAATAGAATTGGTGATGTCGGCTTTCTTACAGGAATTATGATTGTATTCCTGTTTATCGGACAGTTTGGATTTTCTGAAATTTTTGAGGGCGTTCAGGTTGGTAAATTATCGGGTGGATGGCTTACTGCTGCGGGTATTTTAATCTTCTGTGGTGCTGTCGGTAAATCGGCTCAGTTCCCGCTACACGTATGGCTGCCTGACGCTATGGAGGGTCCTACTCCCGTATCGGCGTTAATCCACGCCGCAACGATGGTTGCTGCAGGTGTTTATCTCGTCGCAAGAGTGTTTATTATGTTTACTGCAGACGCTCTGACGGTTATTACTTATATCGGGGCTATTACGGCTTTTATATCGGCAACTATCGCTCTTACTCAGGATGATATTAAAAAAATTCTGGCTTATTCTACTATCAGCCAGCTCGGTTATATGATTATGGCGCTCGGTATCGGTGCGTATTCCTATGGGGTTTTTCACCTCGTTACTCATGCATTCTTTAAAGCATGCCTGTTCCTCGGTGCGGGCTCTGTTATTATCGCTATGCACCATGTACAGAATATTAGTGAATTGGGCGGTCTCAGAAAAAAAATGCCCCTGACTTTTATTACATTTTTAGTGTCAACTGTGTCAATCTCGGGTATTCCGCTTACCTCCGGTTTTCTTAGTAAGGATTCTATCCTCGCCGCTACTATCGCATTCGGTAATGTTAACGGCGGTATTAATTATATTATACCGGTTATCGCATTTCTTGTCGCAGGTTTGACCGCTTTTTATATGTTTAGAATCGTTATTAAGACTTTTTTTGGCGAACCGGGAAATAAGGAAAAATTTGCCCAATGCAAGGAATCTCCCCTCGCTATGACTCTGCCGCTTATCATACTTGCTGTTTTATCAATATTTATCTTCTATTCATTCAACCCGATTGACGCCGGCTCGGGATGGTTCCTCAATACTGTCCAAAATCCCGAATCCCTGAATGTGGGGACAGTAGGTGCCATTTATAATATCATCCCCCAAACCGAATTTCAGGAATTAATCCACCACGCTCACTATCCCGCAATGGCTATGTCTATTGTGATTGCGCTGCTCGGAATATTAATCGCATTCGTATTTTATTACTGGAAAAAAGTTGATACCGAAAAATGGAAAGTCAAATTAAAACCAATATATCTATTCTCCCTTAATAAATGGTATTTCGATGAACTTTATCATTATACCGCAGTTTCTTTTACAATGCTGCTTTCAAAACTTTCTGATATGTTCGATAAATATATAGTTGACGGTCTGGTGAATGGTTCGGCTACTTTTATTAAAAAAACTGCCGATTTCAGCGGACTGTTCGATAAATATATCGTTGACGGACTTGTGAATTTATCCGCAGGTACGGTCGGCTTCTTCGGTGCAATATTCAGAAAAACACAGACCGGAAAAGTTCAGACTTACCTGGCGTTTTTGTTATTTGGAATTATAGTTCTTTATCTTATAATTAGATTTATTTAATAGAGTTCGCCGGAATGGCGGAACTGGCAGACGCGCTGGACTCAAAATCCAGTGGGACTAAAATCCCGTAAGGGTTCGACCCCCTTTTCCGGCACTATGAAATTTAGAAAATATAATATTAATTTTAAAATAATAGCATAATGAGTGAACTAAATATTCTCGGTATTGGCGTACTTTCCTGGATGATATTTCTGCCTGTACTGGGTATGATTATTGTACTCTTTATACCTAAATCACAGACGAAATATATAAAGTATTTTACTGTGTTTATCACTTTGATTCTGATTCTGTTCGGAGCTTTGATGCTGACTAGATACGATACTTCGAAAGCAGGAGTTAACTCCACGGAGACAATGCAGTTCGTGGAAAAAGTACCTTGGATAAATGTTGATATTCCGCTGGAAAATGTCGGTAAAGTATATATCGAATATTTTCTTGGCGCGGACGGTTTATCACTTCCGATGATACTCTTAACGGCATTGATTTCTTTTATCGGAGCAGTGGCAAGTTTTAGTGTGAAAAAAAATGAAAAGGGGTACTATGTTATGTATCTCCTTCTTGTAACGGGTATGATGGGAACTTTCTGTGCTCTTGATTTATTTCTGTTCTTCGTGTTCTGGGAATTAATGCTGTTCCCGATGTACTTTCTGATTGGTATATGGGGCGGCGAACGAAGAGAGTATGCGGCAATTAAGTTTTTCCTTTACACGCTTTTCGGCAGTGTATTTATACTCATTACTACTATTGCATTATTCTTCAGCTCCAAAGACCCGCAAACAGGGTATCATACATTTAATATGATAACGCTGATGAATCCGAATGCATTAGAGCCCGGTTCATTTCTCGGAGGACTAAACACGAGTTTCAGATATCTTGCATTTGTGGCACTCTTCATAGGATTTGCAATTAAAGTTCCAGTCTTCCCGTTCCATACTTGGCTGCCCGATGCACATGTTGAAGCACCTACCGCAATATCCGTAATCCTTGCAGGTGTACTTTTAAAAATGGGTACCTACGGAATAATCAGAATTTCATATCCGATTTTACCTGATGCGGCTAAATTTTTTATGTATCCTCTTGCAATACTGGCGGCAATTAACATTATATACGGAGCGCTGTGCGCAATGGCACAGAAAGATTTTAAAAAACTCATTGCATATTCCTCAATTTCACATATGGGTTATGTTTTGCTCGGTATAGCATCAATGACAACAATCGGAATGAACGGAGCAGTATTCCAGATGTTTAATCACGGAACAATCACAGCCGTTATGTTCCTTGCCGTGGGCATTATATATGACAGAACCCACACGAGAGGTCTTTATGATTTCGGCGGACTTGCAAATAAGATGCCGAAATACTTTGGCGTTACTATGATTGCTTTCTTTGCATCAATAGGCTTACCGGGATTAAGTGCCTTTATCAGTGAGGCATTTGTTTTCCTCGGCGGTTTTAAAAATGATACAATCAGGATAATTACAATTATTTCCACACTCGGTATCGTTTTAAATGCCGGCTATATTTTATGGACTATTCAGAGAGTATTCCTCGGTAATCTGCCGGAGAAATGGAACGAACTCAAAGATATTAATGCAAGAGAACTGGTCAGCACCGTTCCGCTTTTAATAATTATTATTACTCTCGGAATATATCCGTCATTATTTCTTAATTTAATGACGACTTCCGTAAAGCAGTTAATTACTATTTTAGGATTTTAAATTAAATTTTTAAAAAAGTGCAACAACAATTTTCCGAAATATTAGTTAGTTTGAATCAGTTTCTGCCGGAACTGACGGTTATTATGACGTTGCTTGTTTGTCTTATTCTGGAAATCATTATCAGGAAAAAGTCGTCTGTTGTATCTGCGGTTGCAATAGCAGGATTATTAATTTCGGCATACTTTGTATATTTACAGGCAGGCAGGCAGGAGTTACTGTTTTCAAAGATGCTGGTGATAGACCCGTATTCGGTTTATTTTAAGTTTCTCTTCATTCTGTCATCTGTCTTTATTGTATTGTTTTTTGATTTATCCAAAGAAATTGATTCTTCCACTCATAGTAATGAATACACAGTTTTAATTCTTTCGCTTGTTCTCGGGGCGTCATTGATGTCGTCATCCATAAATATGCTGATGATGTATCTCTCTCTTGAACTCGCTAGTCTTACTTCGTATATACTTGCAGGATATACTAAAAAAGAAAAGAGGTCATCTGAAGCGGCTATTAAGTATATCGTTTATGGTGCTGCTTCTTCGGGAATAATGCTGTATGGTATGACCCTGCTGTACGGTTTCACGGGCAGTATGAATATTTATGACATCAGTTTATTTTTATCTTCGGAATCTTTTAGCAATCCCTTCATAATAGTTGTAATTTTAATGATTGTAGCGGGTATGGGATATAAAATATCTTCAGTTCCTTTCCATTTCTGGACTCCTGATGTATATGAAGGTTCACCTACACCGGTAACTGCTTTTCTTGCGGTTACATCTTCGGCTGCAGGTTTTGCATTAATGGGAAGGTTTTTCATTACTGCATTTGCATCATCATTTACAATTGTAGGCGGTTATTATCAGGTGATTCAGAGTATTAACTGGCAGGAAATAATTATGGTGCTTTCTATTGCATCGATGATTATAGGAAATTTTGTTGCAATCTGGCAGAAGAGCATGAGAAGACTGCTTGGATATTCGTCAATTGCACAAACAGGTTATATGCTCGCTGGACTTCTTGTAGCCAATCAGCTTGGGATTACTGCTCTGCTTATATACCTCGGTGCTTATTTATTTATGAACCTCGGTGCATTTTTTGCGACTATGATGATTGTCAACAGGATCAATAGTGATAATATTGAAGATATGAAAGGACTTGCATACAGGTCGCCTGTTGTATGTACGGCAATGGCTCTGTTTATGCTTGCACTCGCGGGTATCCCTGCAACGGTTGGATTTATTGGTAAATTTTATCTCGTAGTTGCACTTCTTCAACCGGGCTCGGGCTTAATCTGGTTTGCAATTGTATTAATGCTGAACAGCGTCGTGTCACTGTTCTTCTATTTCAAAGTAGTTAAGAAAATGTTTCTTGAAAAACCGGAAGAAGAAAATTATTCAAGAATTGATTTTGGTTTCAGTTATAATATTGTACTGATATTGCTTGCCGTTCCGACTGTTTTATTCGGGCTATATTTTACTCCAATTGTCAAATGGGCGGAAGCATCAGCCGTATTTTTCGGAATTAAATAAATAAATTTTTCTTTATAGAGTAATTTTTACCGGTTTAGTTTTGCTATGTTTAAATAAATAGTAAATGAACCGGCTTTTTTTTATATTACATTATATTTTTAATAAATATTAAGGAGATTTCTAAATATGTGCGGAATAGTAGGTTATATAGGAAAAAAGAATGCACTTCCTATAATAATTAACGGGTTGAAAAGACTCGAATACAGGGGGTATGATTCTGCAGGTGTAACTATATTAAATAATAAAAATCAACTCCTAACCTTCAAAAGGGCAGGTAAGGTTGCCGACCTTGAAAAAAATATAAACAAAGATATATTTTCGGGTGATACCGGAATTGGTCATACAAGATGGGCTACACACGGTGAACCCAGTGATATTAATGCACATCCTCATTACAGCTCGGATGATTCAATTATTCTGGTGCACAATGGAATAATTGAGAATTATAAATTCCTAAAGAATAACCTAATTAAAGAAAATTATAAATTTGCTACAGAAACAGATACTGAAGTGCTTGTGAATCTAATTCATTTTAATTATGCAAATACGAAGAATTTTGAAAAAGCAGTTCAGATATCCTTAACTGCTGTTGAAGGTACATATGGTATTGCCTGTATGTGTAAATATGAACCAGATAAAATCATCGCAGCACGAAAAGGAAGTCCTCTGCTTATAGGCGTGGGAATTGAAGAGATACTTGTGGCATCCGACCCGTCAGCAGTATTAAATTACACGAAAAAAGTTATCTATCTGGAAGACGGCGAAATGGCGGTTGTTACTAAATCCGGGTACGGATTGAAAACAATTGAGGATATACAAGTATTAAGAGAAGCGGAAGAACTGGATTTATTGCAAGGTGAAATTGAAAAAGGCGGGTACGACCATTTTATGCTGAAGGAAATTTGCGAACAATCCGAAACAATACAAAACACCTACAGAGGAAGAATAAATTTTGATACCGGCGTGGCGAAACTTGGTGGTCTTGAAAATGTTCTTGAGAAAATGCTCAAAGCAAGAAGATTCATAATAACTGCGTGCGGAACTGCTTGGCACGCTGGACTTGTGGGGGAACATATGATAGAGCAGTATTGCAGGATTCCCGTTGAAGTTGAATATGCTTCCGAATTCAGATACCGCCGACCTATAATATATCCTGATGATATAATAATTGTAATTAGCCAGAGCGGAGAAACGGCAGATACTCTTGCTGCTTTAAGAGAAGCAAAAAAACACGGTGCAACAACTATAGGTATAGTAAATGTTATAGGAAGTACAATAGCGAGAGAAGTTGAAGCAGGTACATATATTCACGCAGGTCCTGAGATAGGTGTAGCTTCCACGAAAGCATTTACTTCGCAACTTATGTCGCTTGTACTTATAACATTAATGCTTGCTAAAGAGAAAAATGTAAAATTGCAGGATTCACTTTTAAGTCTTGCCGAAGAACTGAAAAGATTACCCGGAAAAATTCAGAAAATGGTGGATAAACGTGAAGAATATAAAAAAGTTGCCGAGAAATTTAAAGATTCGAAGAATTTTCTTTATCTCGGAAGGGGATATAATTTTCCCGTAGCTCTTGAAGGTGCTTTGAAACTTAAGGAAATATCATACATTCACGCCGAAGGATATCCCGCTGCTGAAATGAAACACGGTCCAATTGCTCTTATAGATAAAAATATGCCAATCGTAATAATAGCCCCGTTAGACCGAACGTATGATAAAATAATTTCCAATATTGAAGAAGTTAAAGCAAGAAAAGGTATCGTGATTGCTCTTGCGAATGATGAAGATGAAAATATTAAGAATTATGCCGATTATATATTAAGGGTTCCCAAAACCCTGGCATTGTTTGCTCCGATAATTAATGTTATCCCGCTGCAGTTTTTATCCTATTATATTGCTGCAATTAGGGGATGTGATGTTGACCAGCCGAGAAATCTGGCAAAAAGTGTTACAGTAGAATAAACATATTTATCATTGGTAGGGGATTGTGATATTGAATGTAACACCTCTGCCCTTGTTGTTTTTTACAGAAATTTTTCCTTTATGTTCATCCACCATTTGCTTAACGGTGAAAAGTCCGATTCCCGTGCCGGGAATACCTGCCGTATTCGAACCCCTGAAAAATGACTCAAATAGAAATTGTATTTCATTCTCCGGTATACCGATCCCGTTATCGGAAATATAAATTTCGTAGTATTTATCTGTATATTGTACCTTAATATTCCATTTTGCTATACCGCGGGAATATTTGTTCGCATTCATGAATAGGTTTGTGAAAATCGTCTCCATCATTTGCTGGTCGCAGATGATTTTTCTTGGTACTCCGCTAACTTCAATTTCTTCAGGTGGGATGAAATTACGATTATTCCTTTTCAAATATTCTATTAGATTCTTAATTAATGGAATTAAATCTGTTTCCAAAGGATTGAATTTAATCTTACTTGATTCATTCCTGCCTAACAAAAGAACGTCATTCAGCAGCGTTGATAGTCTGTTTAATTCATTATTTATTCTTTTTATGTATTTATTGTTTTTTGAAGAATGATGCTCTTTCTCAAGATTTATTTTTAATAAGTCAGTGCTTGTTTCTATTCCTGTTAATGGAGTGCGGAATTCGTGGGATATCATTGATACAAATCTGCTTTTCAGTTCATTGATATACTTTTCTTTCTTTATAGCTTCTTTCAGGTCTTCCTCTGCTTTTTTCCTTGTGGAAATTTCTTTTTTTAGTTCTGCTGTCCTTTCCTCTATGATTTTTTCGTTTTCAATATTAATTCTTTCCAGTCTCTTATTTAATTTTCTTTTTGCAAGAAATGCTATTGTAGTAACTATAATCGCAATAAGTAATCCCGCAGAAAATATTATTGTGTATGTATACTTTTTCCTCTGCAAATCATATTTCATTTTATCTATCTCATAAATCTGTTTCTCAAGTTCGTATTTTAGTTCTATTTGAGAAACTAAATTAAAGGATTCATTTTTCTTAATGCTGTCAGTTAGAGAAACATATATCTGATAATTCTCTAATGCCGATTTATAATTATTTTTTGCGAGATATGTTTTATATAAAATTTCATAACCCCTGCTTTTATATTCAATCCCATTTACTATTTCAAGTCCTTCCAGAAGATATTTTGTGGCTGAATAATAATTCTTCATCTGGTAATATGTACTTCCGATATTAATTAATGAACTTCCTATTAATTCGTTTCGTCCGGATTCTTTCCTGAAACGAAGTGATTGCATTGAATATTCAAGTGCTTTCTGTAGATTATTTTCCAGCATATAAATATGCGATAGTTTTGTAAGCATTGCTGAAGCGTAGGATTTAAAACCTAAATCCAAATATAGTTGAAAACTTTTTTCGTAATAATTTCTTGCTTCATCTAAATTTCCCGTGTTATCTGTATGAAAATCTCCGTAGTATTTATATGCGTCTGCAATTCCTCTGTTGTGATTTATAATTCTGGATGTCTTTATTGCTTCATTTAAATAAATTAAGGTATTATTGTTATCCTTTCTGTTTTTGTAAATATATGCCAGTCTGTTATACAAGTCTGCTTTTGTACTCTGATAATTATTCTTCTCGGCGATGTTGATTCCTTTTAATATATAAGATATTGCGGACTCGAACTCCTTTAAGCGAAAAAGAATTCTTGAAATATTTATTGTATTTTCACAGTATTCCTTTGATGGGATATTTAAAGATAATATTGAATCCGCTTTCATCAGATAAAAATATGAAAGTTTATAATTATTCTTCGCTAGGTTAATAGATCCGAGCATAGAATAGGACTTGCCAATTAATATATCATTATTAATCTGCCGTGAAATCATCAATGCTTTACCTGAATAATATGAAGCCGAATCATTTAATCCTTCTGAACTAAAAGTATTGGCTAATTCTATATATGCATTAACAAGACAATCGTAACATTCATTGTTTATTGATTCCTGAACAGCTGAATGAAGTATTGAAAGCCCTGTATCTTTTATATATCCTATATATATTCCTCCGTATACCGTCATTAGCTCAATTCGTTCCTTGCCTGTCGAATTGTCCATCCTGTACTTGAGACTGTCCAGCAGATTTACAATCTGTGAGAAAGATTCCGAGTAACCTGCAAGACAAAATATAATGATAAATATTTTTATCTTGATGCTCATTTTTAATAAATTATTTTGTACAATAACATTTTATCGCTTCCGCAGGTAATATTGTTCGGAATGGCGAAAGTCTCAATTAATTTTAATTTGTCTCCGTATTTACCTGTAAGTTCAGTATTCCATTCATCAAATATACATATATATTTTGTATCACTTCTTTTCAGATAATTGTATATTGAGTCAGCTTTTTCATTGTAATTCAGTTCTCTGAATTTTACCATGTCCAGTGTGACTATTCCAAACATATCTGTAATTTTCATATCGCTTGTATATGCAATTGCGCCAATATCGTTTAGCCCTATCCTGACATCATTTTTTATATTACTTCTAATCCAGTGTCCTGCTTTTACCTGCATTTCATTAATATTATCCGTATTCTGAGAATAATGCTTTGCAAAAACCAGAAAATAAGGAATCGAAAAGAATATAAAAATTAGCGCGTACAGAAGTATGATTTTTTTCTTAAGAAGCGAAAATTTTAGTTTTTCGAAAATAAATAAACCAGTGATAAATGAATTAAATATTATGAGAGGTATAATCGGAATTAAATATCTTCCATGATGCCTCCATATAGGAAAAACAAGAGCAGATAAAACAGGGAATAAAATAATTATCAGATTGATTATTCTTAAAAGGGATAATTCCTTAAAATATTTCTTAAAATTGAATAATACAAAAAAGATATTGGCAAAATAAAAAACCGCTGCAAATAAATTATCTCTGAAAAGATAAGCTGACATTATTTTGATATATTCAAGTGACTGATTTTCGTATGACATTATTTTTACTGCGTAAAAGGTAGTCGGGAAGACGGAACCCGTGGTAAAATATGAAAATAGTGGGTAAGGCAGGGAAATTAAAAGAAAAATACTCAATCCGGTGATTATTTTTTTTAATGGGATTCCTCTTTCTTTAACGGAAAAACAGGAAAAAAATAAATCCAGAAAGAAAATCAGTGAAATTAAATATCCTTCCGGTCTTGTTGCTGATAATAATCCGAGTGCGATAAATTCGGTAATATATAAATTATATTCATTTAAAAATTTAATATGATAATATGTACTTACTACAAGAAGAAAGGAAAACATCATTGTTTCCATTCCCGAAAGTCCTGACCAGAGAGCTCTGCCCGAAAAAATAAATACAGTTGAGACAAAAAAAGCTATGAGAATATTTAGTTTCCTGCTATGTTCAGAAATTTTAAGATGTTCAATTATATACAGTGTAATGTAAAATAATCCGAGTGTGCTGAGAAGGTGGAAAACTGCAGATAATATTTTTGAGAATAAAATACCGTTATTTGAGAACAGATAGAATACAGATAACAATATTACCCATAGCGGGGAAGTCGAACCCGGCAGGGGGTCACCTTTATTGTACTGAAATATATGACCGGCAGCAAAATTTTTAGCATATCTTAAATGAATATATACATCATCGAGCGGAAGCCCGAAAGAAACTTTGAAAAAATATATACATATAATTTCATAAAAGGCATAAGTGAGAAAAGCAATCAGTATAATATAAAATATATATCTTTTCTGCATATATTAATATTTTTTAATTGCTGTTTTATATTACATCAACTTTTTGCTTTAATGCGTTTTTCCGTTATTTTATTAGGATCATTTTCTTAATATCGGAAAATCTGCCGGATGTTAATTTGTAAAAATAAATTCCGCTTGATAAATCCTTTGCATCAAATCTAACTTCGTAGGTCCCTGCCTGAAATTCTCCATCTACCGGTGTAGCAATTTCCTTACCGGTTATGTCAAAAACTTTTATTACAGCATTACCTGTATTTAGCATTTGCCATTTAACAATTGTCATTGAATTAAAGGGATTAGGGTAATTCTGCAGAAGTTCAAAACTATTTATTACTTGTTTATTTGAAATTACAGGCGTTGCAATCGGACGAAGTAAAACATTCAGAATGGTTGTCGAATCGTTTTTGACATATACATCTGTTACGGTTTTTGTGACGTAGTTCTCAGCGGAATATGTAAATGTATATGTACCGTTTTTAATCGGTCTGTTGTAATTTCCCGTCAGCGAATCAGAATTTATCCATGTGCTGTCTGCGATTTCTTTCCCTGTTACCCGCACTTTCGCCCTTACCGGCTGACCTGTCAGGGAATCCGTTATTATTCCTCTGACTCCGTATAAACACTGCGTGATATAATGTAAAAAAGATTTTGCATTATAATTCCAGTAAGTCGGTAACAGCGACGGGTTGGGTAATTTCGTATTTGATATTTCAAGAGTTACTTCGCGCGACCCGTGAAAATATGTCATATAGTCTTGTCTTCCCCCTGTAATTCTGTACCAGGAAAATCCGTTTACAATTCCCGGAATATTCGGGTATCCGAGTAAATCATCCATATAAGTTGAAGGTGCATTGGCATGAACAGTATCAACGTATCTAATTCCCTGGAATATGAACCAGTCATCGTCAGGGTGGAGTCTCGACCACGTATCCCAGGGATAATTAAATACTTCCGCTCCGCCGTGAAAATTCATACTCATTGTAAAATTATTTGCTTTCGCGAGGTTTATGGAATTTGTAGTTTCTATCTGCCTTGTTCCTCCCGGAGTCGGACCCGCAGCAGGATCGGGAAAATTCCTGTTCAGGTCGTAGCTGTTTGCATTATATCTCCAGGCACCATTTACTGTATTATTTCCGCCTTTATATGTACCGTCCGGATTAGCGAGCGGATTAATCCATATTTCAACATTTTTTACAATTTTTGTTATATTTGGTGTTACGCCATACCCTGACAACAAAGTATCAATAAGCCTCAGCATCAGAACATATCCTGTAGTTTCGTCCCCGTGTATAGTAGATACATACTCAAACTGCGGTTTCGGTTTTTTGAAATTTACACTATCGGAAATTACAGCAAAAAGAATCTTTCTGCCCTGAACTGTATTTCCGGCATCGACAATTTTACACAAATTTGGATAATTCGTCTGGAACTGATACATCATTGAGACATAAGCATCATAAGTGGGATATACATCCCATGCAAGAATTTCGGATATATTATCACTTGCCTGAAAGTTGGCACTTTCATTTGGTAAGGGTAATATTTCAAAAGGTATATTATATTTTAGAAATTCGGCAAATTCATCTTTATTTGCAAACGCAAAAACTTCATACCCGATGCGGAAGTCTTTTATGTTATCAATGGAAATCTTTTGAGATAAATCATTTATAAATGATTTTGAAGTTGATACAAATTTAAAATATATAATACCCTTATTATCGAGATAATAACCGGCTTTTTCTTTTTCTGAACTGTAATCCAGATAATTCTGCCCGTATAAAACGGATATGCTGAAAAGAAAAGATAGAATGAGAACAGGGAATGATATTTTCATATGAATTTATACAATTTATAATCTTTCTTGAATAAAAATAAGAATATTTAAAATCAAAGTTAAGACATTAAATGAAGTCTTTGATTGATTTTAAAAAAATAAGGACAATTAATGACTTTGAAAAAAAGGCTTAATTTAGGTAATTTTAGACCTTAATAATAAAAAATAATAAATCGGATGAGTAAAGACGGAAAAAATAAAGGAAAAATTGTACAGATAATAGGACCGGTTATAGATGTTGTTTTCAGTGAAGGTCATTTACCCGCAATAAATAATGCATTGCTCATAAAAAGAATTAGTATAGAAGGGAAAGAGGAAATTCTCGTAACTGAAGTTCAGCAGCATCTTGGAGAAAATATAGTAAGAACAGTTGCAATGGATTCCTCTGACGGCTTAACAAGGAATATGGAGGTATTAGATACAGGCGAACCTATTATGATACCGGTAGGAACTGAAGTATTAGGACGGATGATAAATGTAACAGGAAATCCTATAGACGGTAAAGGAGATATAAAAACCGATAACTTTTATCCAATACACAGACCTGCTCCTAAATTTCAGAATTTGTCCACTGAACGTGAGATGTTTGAAACGGGAATTAAAGTAGTAGATTTACTTGAACCTTATACAAAAGGCGGAAAAACAGGATTATTCGGCGGTGCGGGTGTAGGAAAAACCGTTATCATACAGGAACTTATTCATAATATCGCAAAAGTTCACGGCGGCTATTCTGTATTTGCCGGAGTAGGTGAGAGGACACGTGAAGGTAATGACCTTTATCTTGAAATGACTGAGTCGGGAGTTATTAAAAATACTGCTTTGGTATTTGGACAGATGAACGAACCGCCCGGAGCAAGAATGAGAGTTGGTTTAACAGGATTGACAGTTGCGGAATATTTCCGTGATGAATTAGGCAAAGATGTACTTTTATTTATAGATAATATATTCAGGTTCACACAAGCAGGTTCTGAAGTTTCTGCTTTACTCGGCAGAATGCCATCAGCCGTGGGATACCAGCCGACATTGGCATCTGAAATGGGTGCTTTGCAGGAAAGAATCACTTCAACGAAAAAAGGTTCAGTGACATCAATACAGGCAATTTATGTCCCTGCAGACGATTATACCGACCCTGCTCCGGCAACAACATTCGCACACCTTGATGCAACAACAGAATTATCAAGAAAAATTTCTGAACTTGGTATTTATCCTGCGGTTGACCCTCTTACATCAACCTCGAGAATCCTTGACCCGCTTGTCCTCGGAGATGAACACTATAATGTGGCGCAGGAAGTCAAAAGAATATTACAGAATTATAAAGACCTGCAGGATATAATAAATATTCTTGGCATAGATGAATTATCTGATGAAGACAAAATAACAGTAACAAGAGCAAGAAGGATTCAAAGATTTCTTTCACAACCTTTTTTTGTTGCGGAGCAGTTTACAAATATTCCGGGCAAATATGTTAAACTTGAAGATACGGTTAAAGGATTCAAAGCGATAATTAACGGTGAATGCGATGAACTTCCCGAAACGGCATTTATGATGGTCGGTGAAATTGAAGAATCATTTGAAAAAGCAGAAAAAATCAAGAAAGGTTTAATCTGATTGGAGAAATTACTGGACTTAGAAATAATCAATCCTCAGAGGACAATATTCAAAGGATATGTCGTTTCCGTTACAGTCCCGGGTTCAAAAGGTGAATTTCAGGTGTTGTATAATCATGCGGAACTTATTTCCACTTTGGCAACTGGGAGGATAAAAATTGTTAACGAGAAAAATGAAGTAATATATTTTGCTTCCTCGGGCGGAATAATTGAAGTAGGAAAAAATAAAATCATTATACTTGCAGAAGAAATATACTCACCTGAAGAAATTGATATTGAAACGACCGAAAAAGAAATGAAAAATGCCAAATCGAAATTGTTCGAATCGAAGAGTGATAAAGAAGAATTGTTTAATGAAATCGAAAAAGCAAAAAGTAAACTCCGAATTGTACGCAAATAACCTTGAAAAAAAATAAGAATTTAAGTAACTTACATTTTTTAATAAATTTAATAAGTTATTTTATATTTACGCAAGGGGATGTAGCTCAGGGGTAGAGCAATTGCCTTTTAAGCAATGGGTCGGAGGTTCGATTCCTCCCATCCTCACCAAGTGCCTGTAAAATCAGGCACTTTTCGTTTATAGGGCAAAAAATAGTAACACTGCAATAACAAATGTTAAAGTTTTCGTTTTATTATAAAACAGCGGTGATGTAACATCATAATACTGAGTGAAAAAAATTATATTTTGTTCAAACAGAAATAAAGTATGTTATTCTGAGATAAAAGTTATTCGCAGTAGCTGTCAATTAAAGCTTTCGCATTTTTATAACCGCGAGAGTATGCTCTTTTCCAGTCTAAACATGCATTCACTAAATCTCCCAAGTAATAATAGGAATTCCCACGGTGAAAATATGGGTCTGCAAGAAAAGGAGATATATCAAGTGCTTTTGTGTAATCCGATATTGCAAGAGCGTATTTCTTCAGATTATAATAAGCATGTCCTCGATTGGTATAAGCAACGTGATGTTCAGGATACAAATCAATTGCATTTGAATAGTCAGAAACCGCATTTTCATAATCCTTTATAATAAGATAGGCGTTTCCGCGGTTGGTATATATATTTGTCTTTGATTCCGTATTTAAGGCAAGTGCTAATGTATAATCAAATATAGCGTTATCGTAGTCTTTTAAACTAAAGAAAACATTCCCGCGGCTTGCATATATATTTGCATCATCGGGATTTTTTTCTAATGATTTTGTTAAGTTGTATATTGTTGGATAATTATGTTCAAGTACTAAATATGAATATTCACGTCCCGAAATTGCTTTCCTGTTGTCAGGATTAATTTTTATTGCCTTTGAAAAATCATATATTGCACGGGTATAATTTTTTAAGAAATAAAAAGCGTCTCCCCTGTAGTAATGTGCAAGTTCATTATTCGGCTCCAGTTCAAGGGATATAGTAAGGTTTAAAATAGCTTCATCATATTTTCCTAATTTATATAAAATTTCTCCTCTGTTGTAATATGATTTTACGGAAGTAGAGTCCAATTCAATCGCTTTGGTAAAATCCTCTAATGCATCCTGAAGTTTCTCTAATTTCAGATATGCATTTCCCCGGTTAAAATATGCTTCAAATATACTTGAATCCAGTTCAATTGCATTTGTGAACATTTTTATCGCGCTGAAGTAATTACGATTGTTAAAATCTTCCACACCCAGATTAAGATATTCATTGGCTGTCTGAGAATACGATTTAGAAAATAAAGATAAGAAGGATAATAAAAATGCAAGCAGATATATATTAATGATTTTCATATTTTTATAATATTTATGTCGGTAATAAAATGTACATTCAATTAATTAATTTTATAATATTTAATCATATAAGATAATATTGCAGATAAAATAAAAAAAGGATAAAGTGTATGTAAATATGATTTTTACGTTCAGAAGATTTTTAAATCTTTATTGAATTTTCCGCTGGTATATTAATATAAATGACATATCGGAATTGTCTGTAATTTATTTAACAAGGAGCATTGTTTTCGTTTCATTTATTCCTTTATCGGTTCTTATATTATAAAAATAAAGGCCTGAGGACAGTTTATTGCCGTTGAAATATATTTTATATCTTCCCGCAGTCAATATATTGTTATTTAACAGTGATTCTATCTCTCTGCCTTTTATGTCGTATACTTTCAGAGAAACTGAGGAAGTGACATTTAGATCAAATTCAACTGATGTTGACGGATTAAACGGATTCGGATAATTTTGTTTCAAAATAAATATTTTCGGAATTCCGTTTGACAATTTTGTTATTCCAGAACCGGATGTAATATTAATATATTGATATTTGATTAATGTATCGGAGCCATAAGAATTTAAAACAATTAATTGAACCTGGTGAATACCGTCGGGGAACTGAATATTCGAAGGATTTTGCTGTGTGGAAGTTGATGGTGTTCCAGCGCCAAAGTCCCATTGCCATTCTGTTGGAGAGTATGATGATAAATCAAAGAAATTCAGTCCGCTGCCCGCAGTTGTATCCCTTACCGGTGTATAAAAATCAGCAACAGGTTTTCTGTTTATTATGGGTTTATATGCATTTATCTGTGTTCCGCTGCCTGCGGTTATAAAAACGCCTTCTTTTCCTATAGGGCATCCCGAATAATAATTATATGGTACATTTAGTTGCCATTTTATTGTCTGAAGGTCGGGTGTGAATGCAAAATATCTTCCGTTTGCCGCTTCTACGGTAGTGACATAGACAGTAGAATCAAACCCGACGGTCACGTATCCCGCCGGTATATTTGATGAGACTGAATCAATAACCTGTCCGGTTAATCCGTTTACACGCATTAATTTACCGCTGTTTAAACCATAATTAACATTAGCACAGTAGAGTATATTATCGGGACCGAATGATTTTACAAGAACAGCCGGTGTAAGTGTCCATTTTTGTGAAAAACCGCTTCCGTTATCGGTAAAGGAATGAAGTGCTCCGCCGTCTCTTGCTATATATATTGTTCCGTCGGGTCCAATAGTTAAATCATTTTCCTGGTCACCGTCTCCGGGTAGTGCAGCAGAAAGATATTTTGTTACTCCGCTGTTGATATCAATTGCTATTAATTGTTTCGGAGTTACAATCGAGCCCGTCCAGTGATAATAAGTATTTCCTGAAACCACATAACCACCGTCAGGACCGACGGGAATTGTATAGTTATTTGTCCATACTGGTATCCCTGTTTTCCTGTTAATACGTTTTCCGAAAATTATAGGGTCACCATTCGGAGCGAAGCAAATTCCTGTATTGCCGGGGAACATATTTGATGTGACTGACCATAGAACTGAGCCGTCAGATATTTTCAAAGCATAAAGTATTCCTGTTTTATAATCGCAGGCGTAAACGGCATCTTCATTAAATCCCACTGCATACATTATTGATGTATCTGCAATGGTCTTTTCCCATATTAAACTTCCGTTGGTTAATGAACGGAGTTCTATCTTTCCGCTGTAATAAGGGGAAAATGTAATTCGGGCGGTTACAAACATATTATTCCAGGTATATATAGTATTACCCCATACTGATGAATTTGTACTGCTTACAGACCAGTAAGTTGAACTAACAGTTGCAGGTCCTGTCAATTTGGTAACGCCGTTTTTCTGGTTATTACCTGCTATTGTGTACCAGTTTTGAGCACCGGTAAGATTTGTAAGTATTAATATTAATAAAGCAATAATTCCTGTTCTCATATAGTTTATTTTGTAAAATAGTGTAATTTTTAAAAACTTGTAATTCAATATAACGGGGAATTACACTCCCGTTGTTTTTTGAAAATATAATATTTATTTTTCATATAAATGTTACCTATCTGAAAAAATAAAAATACTATTATGAAAAAGATAATTTTAAAAAAGGCAAGTATGTTATTATTTGCTTCAATTCTTATATTTTTTTCAGGGTGTTTCAAAAAAGATGTTATGGTGGATACTGCTGATGATGTTGAGGAAGCGGTGATCATGGATGTGAACGGAGAGAAATTTCTTGTAGTGAAGGAAGAAATATTTCAGGCAACTTCCAAAGAAAGTGGCAGGGGACTTACCAGAACTTCGGGATATGTAGAATACAGAATATCTACTTATGACCTAAATACAGGAAATTTAGTTAAAAGAATAGATTTAGGTGAAAGGGAGGATAACAACCATTATTTTCTTGGTCCCGCAAACGGAAAATTATGGTATGTAAGCTGTGATAAGGAGATCGGGTTGCACGCCCGTGACCCTAAAACACTTGAAATAGTGGTTTCACAAAATGAAATATTTAACATTAATGAACATCTGAGGGATAATTTACCTCATCCGAAGTATTATGAATACCGCAAGTATTACGGGTTAGATAAATCCCTTGATATACTAATGGTCTCAGATAATACAGGTTTTGTTTTCTATCTTGACCCCGTATCTCTAAAAACACAGAAAACCGATAAATCAATAGTAACGTACAGATATGATGAAACAGCAAAAACAACATCAATGCAATTTGATTCGGAAACATATCTTAACTTAAGCGGCGAACCCAGAAAAACTTTGAAAGTGAAATCGAAAGATTATCCTGAATTATCATTTCTTGATGGGAATTTTATGTTTTCGACAACTAAACTTTCATTATCTGAGATAAATCCCGACTTTCTTGCTCCGATTAAGAGGGAGATTGATAAGTATATGAAGAACCTTGATTCACTGAATAAGTTATATGATGAATTAAAAACCATTGGTATAAGTGAAAGTGATTACAAATTAAGGTCAGTGTATTACAATATCGAAAGTGCAAAGAGAAATCTTAAACAGAAAGAAGACGAACTGGAAAGAAATTATATTTCTAACAGTGTCATAGTATCAGATGACAGAGGTTTTTTTATTATACACAAGAGTAATGCCACCGACACTGCAAAAGTAATTATTTCTAAAATCGTTCTGGATGAAAATCTCATACCTTCTAAAAAGTGGGATACTTACATACCGGATGTATTTTATGACCCCGGTAAGGTCGTTGAAAAGGACGGATTTGAATATGTTTTCTCTAAAGGCAGTCCGGATTTCAATACGGTCAGGATATTATACGGTGACAGTAAATTAATTTATATTTTTATGCTCCATGCAGTATGTTTGAATTCAAAAAACGGGAATATTTTATGGAATATTGAACTGTAATAATTTAATACTTGACAATATTTTTCAGAAGAAACCGGATTAAATATACAAGTATAATAAATATTAAAATTCCTGCTAAGTAGTTTAAGAATAGTTTTTTTGGATTCGGATTCAATTTATAAGAAAATATTTTTCCGTCCCATTTGCATTTCTTGCAATGACATTCCTTAAGACCTATTAGCCGAACCAATTTCGATTTAATCGTATCTGGTTTGTATCTTACTAAAGTAAATTTCTCCCCGCATCCGGGACACTGTATAAATCCAATGTTCTTTTTGTGAAAGATTTTTAAATCAAACATATACCTTGTTTTAAAATACTTTCTGGTATAATCTTGATAAATAAGCCAGATAAAAACTTGCTGGTTCATATGTTTTTATCCTGTCTATTTCATTTATCATTTCAATGTTATTCTCTTTCATTGCTTTATCGAATTCCTGTCTTTTGAAGAATAAATTGTAAGGCGAAAAATATTTATATTCATATCCGGCTATTATGTCCTCAAACTTCGGTTCACTTTTTACAAACAGAAATGATTGATTGTCCAGGTAAATAAGTTTCCAGTTTGAATTAGTACTTAGGTATGATATCACTGATATGCTGATGAACTGAGGGTCATATTCGAGAATCGGATAAAAAATAATAAAATAATCAAAATTATATCTGTTAATCAGCGGAATGAAATCCGGCGACTTTAACATAATTTTTTTAAGATTGAAGAAAATTGTATCGTTAAGATTTCTCGAGTCAATAAAGTTCTTCTTCCCCGGAAAATTATGCAAAAAGAAACCTCCACAGTCGATATTCTGAAACGGCCTTTCACCGATTTCAGATATACCTGTCTGTTTTATAAAATTAAATACTTTTACCGGAAAGGTTTCTTCATATAGTCCTGTTCCGAAAACTGAGTTAAAACCTATAATCCTGAATGTTGTATTCGGAGGTATTAGTACAATGAAGAATGATATAATTATAATAGTTGCCGGAACTGCGACATTTTTCTTCTTTTCAAAAAATAATTTAAATCTATTCCTGAATGAATCATTAAGTGATACGGCAATAAAAAGAAAAGTAATTAACATTAAGTCCGTTGTAAATCTGACAGCCCTTAATGAATATATCGCAAAGATAATGCACAGCAGTGAAGGGAAATAATCTTTCTTTCTGAACGAATATTTGATAACAAAAATAATCGAGATTAAAAAGAAGATATATATAAAAATGAAAAGTTTACCGAGGAATTTTGAATCGAACGGCGATGCCCATTCATTAATGTCATCCAGCATCTTCATTTGTGTATGCTCTAAGGAATATATGTAAGTATCTATGAAATTCGGATTAATGAGCATAGCTGCTGCGGAGAATATTGTAACAAGGAAAACGGTAACCAGTGTATTCTTGTCCGGTTTGATAATTCTTTTTGATTTGCTGAAATATGCAAGCGTTTCACTTGCTAAATAAATGGAAATAATTAATAATCCCGCTAAGACTCCCATATGTAGATTTCCCCAGAATAAAAATATTACAGGAATGAAATAAATAGAAATTTTACAGGTACCGAAATATTTGAAGTTGATAATTATATAAAGAACAAGAATGAAAAACAAGTATGTGAACATATGGGGTTTCAAACCGATTCTGTACTTAATTCCCAGAGCGAGTATGAAAAGGAGCAGAGTTGACAGAGTTGTATTTAACTCAAACTTCTTAAGAATCTTGAACATAAGGTAAAAAATCAGCAGAACAATTATGACAGTTAATACATAAAGTCCCGTGAATCCCGTAGTGCTGAAAATTACATAAGCAATAATATCCCAGAGCCATTCAAACGGAATCCATTTCTCACCGTAAGTAGCAAAACTGAAAACATCAGTTGATGGAATGGTTTTATTTTCAAGTATGTATTTACCTGTTTCGATATGCCAGTAAATATCATCTTCGCCGTTAATCTTGGTAATAGATATACCAATCAGAAAAATGCCCAGTAATAGCGGAAGATATCTTTCGATTTTCGAATAATTGTCAGATTTTGATTTTTGTTTCATATATACAAAATTTATTATTATGATATTCTTTACAAGGTATTTTTTAGGGTACAATAAAAATTAAGAATGAGAATAAATAATTAACCGCAGGATTCTGAATAATCAATTATATGTAAGAATTACAGGTTTCCAGATACGAGGCTATATTAGTCTCGGTAAGTTCATTTGCCTGTTAAATGCAGTTTTAAAAATATAAAATTTTATAAAGGAAATTATAACAAAGACTTTTTCAGGTCTTTTAAAATTGAACAAAAAAAATCCGGTGACCGAAGTCACCGGATATCGAGAACAAAATAAGGGATTAATTTATTTTATTACTGACATTTTTTTTGTAAATGATATTCCATTTACGCATAATCTATAGAAATAAACTCCGCTGGAGAGACCGGTAGCATTGAAATTTACGGTATAGTATCCGGCAGATTTATATTCATTTATGATATTTGCTGTTTCTTTTCCGGATAAATCATATACTTTAAGATTTACGAATCCTGCCTCCGGTATTTCAAAATTAATATTGGTTACAGGATTAAAAGGATTTGGATAGTTCTGACTTAAATTATATTTTGCTGGAATACCTACTTCAACTGTACCGTCTAAATTGAAATATTCATAATTTCCGTTATAATCAATTTGTTTCAGTCTGTAGTTATATTTCCCCGTGCTCAGATTTTTATCTTCGTAACTGTAGGGAGTCGGTGTACTTTTATTCCCGTTTCCGCTTACGAACGCAATTTTTTTCCAGCCTTCTTTGTCCGGATTTTTTCTCTCAATATCAAATCCTGAATTGTTAATTTCTTCCATAGTCGTCCATTTCAAATGGACATTCTGTCCGTTCACGGATGATATAAAAGATGTTAGTTTAACGGGTAAAGGACCCTGCAAGAGGTTGCCGTCAGACGAAGCACCTGCTACTACGAACTGACTAAAGCCGGATATTTCCGTTCTTTTTACAATATAATAAGAGCCCGATTGTATTGCATTTTCGTGATTTCCAAGTAATTCCCACGGAGCCGATGAATTAGTTCTTTTTAAAATTCTCAGTTGTGTATAATTGACGGCATCAATAACACCGAGATAGTTATCTGCATTTACGTTGATTTCAACTGAGGGGTCTATAAGTGTGCTTACAATGTCCCAGCATCCGTTGGCAACTCTGTCAATGATTCTTCCGTCTTCAGTAAAAGAACCGGGACCGTTATGAATAATATTATCAATCCATTTGACCGTAACGGTCCCGCCATTAGTTAATCCACCTGAAAAAACAAGATTAACAGATAAAGCGTGTGATATATTAGGTCCGATATAGAAATCATAAGATAGATTTGATGTTTGTAAATATCTTCTCAGGGCTCCTACGATAACGCCGTTTACTCTTGATAATGTTCCGGTTGTGCCGTTATCTCCGAGAATCATTAAATAGTCACCTGTAATTAATTCTCCTTCAAATAAACCAATTTCCCCGATTATGTTTCTGTCTCTGTTTAGGGTAACTCCGTTTGTATTGCTGATTATTAGATTCTTTGGACCGTTTGTCAAAGGGAATTCCGCATCATTTGTTATCTGAGCAGCAATCCCATTATATAATAATGTACCGTTTACTCCGTATAATACATTTTTACCGTCTAATTCGATACTTCCCTGCGTCATTGCAAGAGTTCCGCTGATATATATATCCCTACCCAATATAATTCCGTTTGAATTATTTAATGTTACATTATTGAAAATTCTTGAAACACCGGGTACGGGAATTTCGTAACCAGTTATTATCGGAGATGAATATTGATTATATACAATATTTACTGCTCTGCCGAATGCCGGCTCAGAAGAGAATTTTCCGCCTGTGCGTACGATTGTGGCACCATTACCTAAAGTAAATATTAAATAATTTCCTATTCCGTTATTATCAAAAGTACCCAGATTTAGCATTAAAGAATCTCTTATTGTTCTATCAGCATGCAGAGTTAAAGTTGTCGGATTATTAATTATCATTTTTGATGGTCCGCTCATTACTGGATATTCTGCATCGGCAGTTTCCTGAACTGTTGTTCCATTATATTCGAGAGCACCATATGTCCCGTAAGTTAAAGAATAACCATTCAAATTTATTTTTCCGTTCGTCATTGTTACAATTCCATACTCAGAAATAACAAAATCGTTATCGAATTTTACCCCATTAGCGTCGTTATTATTAATTGTAAGTGAGTTTAAATCCTTTGAACTATTATATTCAAAACCGGTTGTTATTTGAGATAATGATGAATGATATATGAGGTTATATCTGGAAACATTGGAAAAGTCAGGTGAAACATCGAAAAATCCAGCCTGATTATCAGGGCTGTGCCCCCGTTGAATTATTGAATTGTTTGCTAATGAGATATTATTGCTGTTTTTAATCTGTCCGCTTCTTAACTCAATTTTGTAAACAGGTATATTTTCTGTTCCTGTGATGGATATACCGTTTTTATTATCTATGAATAAATTACGTATGTATAAAATAATTGTTCCTGAATTATCAATTTCCTGATGATAATTTCCCGTAAATCCTATTCGGGCGGAGTTATTCGAAGCATTGAAGAATCCGTAATTTGTGAAATCCCCGTATATTAATAAATGAGTGCTGTCATTCGTTACCAAAGTCCCGTAATTTACGAAATTACCCTTAACATCCAGTCTTATCAAATTATTTAAAGTAAGGGACCCGCCATAATTAATTGTAAGATGATTACATTTTACCATAAAATTTGCCAGTCCCTCTGTTATTGTAACGGAATGGTTAATTATGGTATTATCAAAAACCGTCGGAATTTTGTTATCCTCCCATGTCAAAGCTGAAAACCATTCTCCGTTTTGAACTGTTTTTATATCTGCTCCATTTGCCTGAAGGCATATAAATATAAGTGAAAACACGGTAAATAATCTATAAAATATTGTTTTCATAGTAAAATAGATTAAGGTTTTATAATTTTTTTCTTTAAACTCGTTATTATTATTTCCATATAATAATTTTTTATATTGGTTTTAAGATATACGCAAATATCGAGCCTAAAATATTCAATTTTTTATAATTATTTTTGATATTTTTTAGAAAATATTTCTTAAAATGATAATTATTTTCTCAAAATGAGAATAAGAAATATAGAAGAATAGAACAACCATATCATAAGCATTTTATGCGGATAATTACAAAGTATCCCGAACGATGAATTCATGGTCGTTATCAGATTTCTGATGTTCAGTTTCAAATTATTTTGGCAGCGTTTCAAGATGTGTATATATGAAAATCTTATTACTAAATTTTAAAAGAAGCCCGTCAGAAGTGAAATGCTAATAATACACTGCATCAATCTGTTTAGCGGTTGTACTAATAAGATAAAATAATTGTATTATATTTCAAAAATATTATTCAAATCAATAACTGCGTTTTAATAATTTACACACCTTATGAATCGCGAGCCTGATTTTTATGCAAAAAAAAAAATGTTTCATTTTTAAGTTTTATTTATTATATTATATATCATTTTATCCCATAAAATATTATGGGGAAGAGGTTTATACAAAAATTTAAGGGATTAATAATTTGAAGTATTTTAATATTTTTTATTATAAATAAAATTTATAATTTATTATAATTAAAGAAATGTGTAAATAAATTGGGGAATTCGGATTGGAGAATATAAAATCGGATAAAACGAAATCTGCGGGAATACTACCTGAAATTTTAAATGGAATATATATAAACTCTCCGTCTGCAATTTTATTATTAAACTGCGACGGCAATATAATCGGCTGTAACAGAAGTGCAGAAAATCATTTTGGATACGTAGAAAAGGAAATACTCGGGTTTTTCAATCCGGTAATTTTACCTGAAAGCAGATATGAATATTTATCAATGCTTAATGAGATAAAGAACGGGCGAAAGATTGAGTGTAAAGAGGTAACAAGGCAAAACAAGAACGGGGAGAAAATAAAACTATTCGTTAATTCATTTCCGATTGCGGGGGCTTCAGGTAATATTGAAACGATAGCGGAATTTTACAGCAAAAGTTCAAACATATCGGAGACACATTTTAACATTAAAACTTTTGAAGATTTTTATATCAGTTCATCATCGAGAACCGATAATTTACTTTTTTCTCTGGACAATCATCTTAATTTGTCTTTTGTATCGGTGAATGCAAAGAACTACATAACAGACGAGCAGTATAATGAGGTTATCAACAGTAATCTTGCAAAAGCGATGGAGATAGTTGAAATACCTTTAAATAAAATCGAGCAGTTGACAAATTTAGTTCATTCGGCAATAAAAGAAAAGCAGACGGAATTATCCGAGACTATTGATTTAACTATCAACAAAAAGGATATTAATTTCAACGTAAATGCAAAATTATATTTCACGGAGAGCGGTGAATTCACGGGTATAAGAGGAATAATGAAGGACAATACAGTCATAAAAGACCTTCAATATGAAATTTCGGATAAAATTCACAGGATAAATTTTCTGACTCAAAATTTAGACAACATAATATTTTATACTATTTTAGAGAATAATATTTCGATTTTTAAAAAAAATATTTTCGGATACAGCAGGGAAAAATTTACAAGCCATCCGAAATTAATGAAAGGAATAGTATATTACGAAGATATTGAAGAATACGATTCAAAGTATGAAAAGTGGCTGAATACCGGTATGAAAGATGTTCTCGACCTGGAATACAGGATTAAAGACAGTGAAGGCAATATCATCTGGATTGAGGAGCATATTATTCACGACAATGACATAAAAGGAAAAAACAGATTAACCGGATTAATTATAAATATAAATGAACGAAAGGAAAATGAAATAAAATTAAAAGAAACGAAAAATGATATAGAAAGAGCGAATTTGATGAAATCGGCACTACTCCGTAATTTAAGTCATGAATTAAGAACGCCGATTACAAGTATTTTAGGATTGTCGGAAATAATAAGCGAAGAAACGAATGATGAAAATTTAAAAGCAAAAACTTTACTTATCAGCAGGGCGGGGAATAAACTGCTTTATATAATTAAATCAATTATAAATCTTGCACTCTTAGAAGAAAGTAAATTTGATTTTAAACAGGAAAAGGCAAATATCAGAGAAATAATTGAAAAACTGCTTGATAATTATATAAAAGAAACGGAATGTAAAACAATAAATTTAAATTGCAGTTCGGGAGAGGAGTATTATGCAATCATAGATGTTAGGTTTTTACAAACAATCTTCTTAAACATACTTGACAGTATAATATATCAGAACGGCAACGGAAATGAGGGTATAAATGTAGAAATTCTAAATGATAAAGAACATAAATATTGCGAAATAAAGATAACATACACAGGAGAAGATTTAGTCAATCAGGACTATCATAACATATCCAGAGTTAATGCAGAAAACAACGGGGGATACAACAGCAGGTATTATTGTTCGGACATCGGTTTGATGGTTGCACAGAAAATGACGGAACTGTTTAAAGGCACATTTGAAGTCAGGAGGAAAAACGGTAACAAATCTGCTTTCATTCTACGTTTCCCTGCTGAATTTGGTCTGGCTGTAGAGAAAGTTGAAAACGAACCGTCAGAGATAAAAGAGAAAAAATTATTACCCGACATATTAATTGTAGAGGATAATTTAATAAACAAAATAATTACGACAACTTTCTTGAGAGGAGTATGCAATATTGACCATGCCCCGGACGGGAAAACCGCTCTCAAGCTTATAGATAAAAATCCTTATGATTTGATTTTAATGGATATTAACCTTGGAACAGGAATAAACGGAATTGAAACGACAAAACTGATTCGTGAAAAGGAAAATTATAAAAATGTGCCCGTTATCGCAGTAACAGGATATGCTATGCCGGGAGATGAGAGGAGACTGCTGCATCTCGGGTTCAACAGCTATATTTCCAAACCTTTCAGAAAAGACCAGTTAATTTCTGTAGTCAAGTCCAGCCTTATTGTCAGTGAAAGTACTCAGATAAAACCGGAAAGAAGTGTCAGTGAAATAAACAATATTATAAATAGTTTCTCATATACATTCTTTACTGTAAATCTGGATTTCAAAATACAATATATCAATGAAACAGCACGCAGAAGAATAAGAAATATCCATTCAGGAGAGCAGATAAGAAAAGATACTGATTTCTTTGAATACGTAGCGGATAAGTCCGAGATTGAAAATATTTTTGAAAATGTATCAAGGGGGGTATCTGTTTCAACAAAAAACAATATTGTTAATTTTGGTGATGAGTTCGTACCGGATCTGGAGATTTACAACCCCATATTTAATGAACTGAATGATATTACAGGATTTTCATATACAGGTATATGCATGGAGAAAACACATGCAGAGGAACGCGATATCGAAGAACCACCTAAAGAAATTATCGATAAAGATGTAACAGTAGATGCAAAACCCGACTACAACATCGAGAATCTTACAACTGCACTGGAACTTGCAAACATCGGAATATGGGCATGGGATTCTGAGAAAGATAAATATTACTGGTCAGAGAAATTTTTTCAGATGATGGGCATATCTGATGCAGACGAAAATTTCGGCGTCTCTGATTTTGCGGCATATATTTATCCGGATGACCTTAAAAAAGTTCTGAATGCAATTAAGAAATGTGTTACCGATAATAGCCCGGTGAATCTGGAATTCAGATATTTAAAAAACAAAAAGACTTTGTCATACTGCAGATTAACAGCCAAATATTTAAAAAACAACGGCAGTTCCGGCAAACTTATAAGTATAATAACTGATATTACCAGAATAAAAGAATATGAATTAAAATTAGAAAAAAAGACAAAAGAACTTGAGCATATAAATCTGAGGAAAGATAAGTTTCTTTCGATGGTGGCACATGACCTGAGAAGTCCTTTTACCGGATTACTCGGTCTTGCCGAAATACTGTCAATTAATTCTGATACTCTGTCAAAGGAAGATGTAAAAGAAATATCCAATCAGATTCATCAGAGTTCAAAACAAATATTTAATTTACTTGAAAACCTGCTTGAATGGTCAAGAATACAGAGAGGAAAAATTAATTATGTTAAAGTTGATTTACAGCTAAAAAATCTTGTCGATAAAATAATAAATCTTTATCATCACAATGCAAATCAGAAGAACCTTACTATCATCAATCGTATCAGCGGAGACGTAGTAATAAAAGCGGATTTATATATGACTGAACTGATTTTCAGGAACTTATTATCCAATGCGGTTAAGTTTTCAAAATTCGGAGGATTCATATATTTTGACTATGCGAGTGTTCCGGGATATCATCAAATTACAGTTGCGGATACAGGAATCGGAATATCAGAAGAGAATATAAAGAAATTAATGCAGATTGATAAAAATTATACTTCCAAGGGTACCGGCGGCGAAACCGGAACAGGACTTGGGCTTATATTATGTAAGGAACACCTTGATAAAAACGGCGGTAAAATTGAAGTTGTGAGTGAACTTGGAAAAGGTTCTTCATTTATAATTTCATTTCCTGTTAAGAACTCATCAATCGGGGGAAACGAGTAACTCCGGTCTGTATTCGAAATGCATTGTATCGTAATGATACCATTTTCCACCCCAGATGAAACCATATCTTTCAAAAATCTCTACTATTTCAAGCGGAATACGATTTTTATATTTCATTTTTTTATCCCACAACCAGTAATCAGAATAATCTGTATTTATATCAATCGCAATTCCGAAACTGTGAGTGCTTAATCTGTTCGTCCCGGCAATTTTTCGCCAGTAAAATGTTCCCGCTGTTTTCGTAACATATTTTTTAAGGTTCTCGGGTAATTTGTCAAGTTCATCCGATACGGCTTTTAGCTGAAGGTCAACATCATTTAATTTCATCACGCTGACTTTAGATTTTGTAGATTTCGGCATCCACTGGATTGTTGTGAGATTGCCTCTTACTTCAGATGCTGAGCTGCCGTAGATTTTAAGGAAAAAAGGTTCAAAACGTATTCTGCCGGGGTCAAAATCTTTTTCGGGGATTTCATATTCCTTGCCGGCAGTATATTCCTGCCACATCATATCTTCAAGGTCAGGGTCATTTAATCTGTCTTCGAATGTCTTCTGTCGTCCGTCGTCATAAATCATTTTTGTCCCGTCTTTCCAGTAAAGATGATTTTCATCAACGGAGTCAATATAATCAGGATATGCAAGAAATAATTTCTTTAATCCTGCGGGAATATTTCTTTCTTCTGATATTTTACCTATATCTTCCTTCGCATTTTTAGTCGAATCCTTTCCAGAAGCATTCAGATTTTCATCATTATTTCCGCAGAAAAATGAAAGGACAAAAAATGATATTATAAATATAGAAATTATTAATTTTTTCATTATCAGCATTTTTTTTATCGTTTATCAAAAATATAAAAAATGAAACACAATATAAATGGAAAGAAAGTTTATTAAGTTCTTAAATTCCGAAGAAAAGAATATAAAGTATGTCAAATTCATAAAGTGTTAGAGTTTATTTATAATTGAATATTACTTTTTATGTTTTATCCCTATTTTAACAAAAACTATATCTATGACGGAAATTATATTAATTGCAATTATTGTAATACAGGTATTAATTTTTATATTACTGCTTTTCGTGAGCAGGAAAAAAGATTCTCACGAACTTAAAATATTGCTAGAAAACACTGAAAAAGGCATACAGAAAGTTGAACAGTCAGCAAGGGAAGAAATATCGGGGATACGAGGAGAAATGAACAAATCCGCAAAAGATAACCGGGAAGAGTTATTTAATTCATTCAGAAATTTTAATGACATAATTTCAAATAAAATCGGGGATGTTACCGGACTGCAGAAAGATTCGCTTGACAGATTTTCGGTTCAACTGAAAGATTTAACCGAAATGAATATTAAGAACCTCGAGAATATGCGCAGCACGATTGAGAATAATCTGAAAGAGATACAAAAGGACAGCAGTGAGAAACTCGAGAAAATGCGTCAGACTGTTGACGAGAAACTTCACGATACACTTGAGAAGCGTCTGGGGGATTCATTCAGGCAGGTGAGCGAAAGGCTTGAGCAGGTTCACAAGGGACTCGGCGAAATGCAGAATCTTGCAACAGGTGTAGGCAAACTCGAGAAAGTATTATCGAATGTAAAAACAAGGGGCGTACTTGGAGAATATCAACTTGCGACGCTACTTGAACAGATTCTGACTCCTGACCAATATTCAAAAAATGTAAAGACCAAACCGGAGGGGAATAATTTTGTCGAATTCGCAATTAAGTTTCCGGGCAAGAGAGGAAACGAAGATTTCATCTGGATGCCGGTTGATTCGAAATTTCCGACTGAAGATTATCAATCCCTTGTAGATGCTTACGAGAAAACGGATATTAAAGTAATTGAAGAAAAGAAAAAATCTCTTTACGGAAGACTAAAATCATCTGCAAAGGACATATACGAGAAATATATTGAACCTCCTTTTACAACCGATTTCGGAATAATGTTCCTTCCGTTCGAAGGACTATATGCCGAAGCAATGCGGGAACCGGGACTTTTTGAAACGGTTCAGCGCGAATATAAAGTTGTAATTACGGGTCCTTCAACGCTTGCGGCGTTGCTGAATAGTCTTCAGATGGGATTCAGAACTCTTGCAATAGAAAAGCGTTCAGGTGAAGTCTGGGAATTACTTGGTGCCGTGAAGACAGAGTTTAAAAACTTCGGGGATGTTCTCGATAAAACAAAAAAGAAACTTGAGCAGGCGAGCAGCGATATAGAGCGTGCAGGCACGCGTTCCCGAGCGATTGAACGGAAGTTAAGAGATGTACAGGAACTTCCTCAATCAGACAGCGTAAAATTGCTGGGTGATTCGATGGAAGTTGAAGAGGAACCCGAAGACGTTATTTAGATTCATAAGTTTTCGTCATATCTGCATCAATCACTATAATGAAATCCGCTTTATTCAGATTTCCGTCTTCAATTTTATTAACATCGTTCTGTTCAACCGACGTAATGGTAAGAATTTTCAGTTCAGGTTTATCTCTTTTAAGAAACCAGTAAATACCTTCAAAATAATCGGAATGGTAAGCACCGTTATAATGAATTATTTTTGAATTTTCATTAATATTTTTAAGGATAAAATGAGACATCGTTGCATCTTTCATTGCCTGCGACTCGGGGAGAAAATTATTTTTATGTCCTTCCATTCCTTCTTTTAATGATGAGTATGATTTTAAGGTAAGGTCAATACTGACAGGCAGAGGAACAATCCATTCGTATGCCTGCGATTCAAGACTGTCGAGTGCGGAAAGCCCTTTAGCGTAAACCATAGAAGCATATCTTCTCGGAATATTTGAAGCAATGAATTTTAATCCGTTTGATTTTGCGAATTCTACAAGCGGTTTATAATCGGTAGCATAATTATTCCACAATTTTGCTTCCGTTTTGAAATTTCTTTCCGAAATTTTTCCGTTGATGTATTCATCGAGTATTATCTGGTCATCGGCTTCAAACATTTCGGCTGCGAGGATTAAACTTTTTCCTGAAGCGTCATAAAAATCCTTTGTCAGTTTAATCTGAAAAAAATGAGAAATCGGATTATTGTGGAGTTCTCCAAACAGTACAACCTGATTTTTTAATACCGAAGAAACCATTGCCGGATAATCCGTTTCATTGCCGTCCTTATCGAATATTTTATACGCAGAGACTTCCTGCGAAAAAGAGATATTCATCAGCGTAATTGCATAGAAAAAAAATGTTAATATTAATATTTTTGTCATAATTGTGGATTATTTACTTGTATAAACAATTATTTGTCGGATGAGGTTCAAAATTTCTTTTCCGTTCTGTTCCTGAGGGAAATAAAAGAAACTTAAAGTGTAAAAAAACCGTTTAGACTTATATGAAAAAACTGATAATAATATTGATACTGCTGTTTAATATGAAGGTTTTCCCGCAGGAGCACATTGAAAACAAATCCGGGGAATACATCAGCTGGACATTGCTGCAGATGATTCCGTCTCCTGTATTTTTTGATGACCATAACGAGAGCGATTCAAGACTGAGATTCGGATTAAGGTGGCAGATAACTCCTGTCAACATATCTTTTTCCTCGAATGAATATGTTTCGCCTGTGCAGTTTTTCAAAATCAGTCCCGTGAGGAGATTTGCAGGGTCTGCGGAAATATTTGTTCAGCCGGAAGTTGCAACAGGCAGTTTTCAGTATTCGGATTTAAATAAATTCGGATTAAATATAGGTTCAAGATTGATACTGCCCCTGGTGGAAAGGGGAGAAGATCTTGCTTTTTCTCTTGGCGGAAGATATACATTAAGAAATTCAAAAGCAGATACTGATAACTCACATTTCGGAATAGAAGCGGGATTATATTTCATAGGAGGAATTTTCGGAATTCAGTACACACGCAATTTTAATGCGGATTCAAATTACGATTTTGGATTATTTTTTAAGTTTTTTTAAATTATGAAAAGAACAATATTTATATATATTATATTACTTTTTTTTGGGTTAACTTTTTCGGGATGTTTTGTCTGGAAAATTACTGCCGACAATGTATGGCGGACGATTACCACATCGCCTGAACTCGTGGTAAATAAAATCAATGACCCTGTAAAAGACAGTGTACGTTTATCGGCTTTATGGGCGGGACATTCAACCGTTCTGGTTCAGATGTACGATAAGGTAATAGTGGTTGACCCTTATTTCAATAATTACTTTGTCGGACTTTTTGTGAGACTAATTGAAACCGGACTTGCATACCGTAATCTTGATAAACTTGACTTGATACTTGTTACGCACGCACATATGGACCATTTGAGTTTCAGTTCACTTGATGCACTTGAGGAACTGCATCCTGATGCACATCTTGTTTTTCCCGAAGGTGTGGAAGAGTACATACCGTCGTATGACTTTAAAATGCACAGACTAAAAACTGATAAAATATTTACTAAAGACTATGTTGGCGAACCTTATTATATAAACGGAATGAAAATTACACCTGTGTATGCAATACACGCAGGCGGCAGGTATGCATTCGATACATATTTATGGAAAAGAAAAGGACATTCCGGATTTATCGTCGAATATAAAGATTTGACGGTATATTTTGCAGGTGACACGGGATATGACGATACGGCGTTTAAAAAAATAGGTGAAAAGTTTAATATTGAACTTGCTCTGATTCCTATCGGACCCTGCAGGAATTGCGATTCCGTAGGATTCAGGCAGCATACGTCTTCGTTAGAAGCTTTAATGTTGTTTGAGGATATTAAAGCCGATAAGATGATTCCTATTCATTACGGAAG
>JAFGII010000069.1 GCA_016929695.1 Ignavibacteria bacterium | reverse complement strand
TTTGCAAACAAAGACACCGGCTGGAGCAGTTGGATTAGAACAAATGACGGAGGCGGACCGATAATTATTACGAGTGTAAATAATTTAATTACCTTAAAACCGGATGACTATATACTCGAACAGAACTATCCCAATCCGTTCAATTCATCAACAAGAATAAATTTTTCCGTTCCAAGACCTTCAAAAATGACATTGACGATTTATGATATGAACGGGAAAGCAATTTTTCAGATTTATGACAATGAATATTTTACACAGGGTAATTACTATGCTGTTTTTGACATCAGCAAAATGCATCTATCCTCGGGGATCTATTTCTACCGTATGACGTCAAGAGAAACCAATGGAATTCAAGTCTTTAACCAAACACGAAAATGCGTTTATATCAAATAAGAAAATTTTGTTAAAAAATTATATATAAATATTAAATACTATGAGAACAAAAATAAAAATACTTATATTTCCATTTACGGTTGTAATTCTGTTTATTCTGCTTTCTCAGACAATCACGGTAAGTTCAAAAAAACCGTTTGAGACAAACAGGGAATATATAATTATCGGGATGCCGGAAAATCCCATATATGAAAATCTTCCATCCGGGAAAATTGATTTAAGCAGAATCAATTATGAAGGATACGGAATAAATACTGTAGTCAGACCAATGTTCGGACAGAGTTCAGTTTATCAGGCGGAAGAGCCGGGAACATGGGACAGGAGGTTCCCGGGATACGGATATATGGAATCCGAAACGGGCAGGGATACGCTGGATGTATGGAAGGGTGAAACAGTAAAAGCAAGATGCTGCATAAAATCAAGAGGAGACAGGGAAGGATTTATTGTGAAAGGTTTATACGAGAACTGTGAACAGGTAAATATTCCGGATGAGACATTGTACGAAGAATTAAATACAATCAGTGAATACAGGTCTGATATTAAATATCATAAATACAATTCAAGATGGTATATAAAACCGAGAATAAGAATAGATTCTTTATACGCCTTATACCATCCGTCTGATACTGTGGCAACAATAATAATTAAAAGATTTGACGGAGAAATAATAGACAGCATTTTTCTGAAATGCTTGCATTTTCTTGAAGAAGACGGGTGCTCAACACAGTTAAGTTATGACGGCGGATATATAGAAAAATATGAAGAAATTACGCCTTATGGAATGTTTGATACCGCATTATCAGTAAAATCGAGATATTTACTCGAAGGCAGAGGAAATAATTCTGTATGGAGAAGCAGAGTTGACTTTGCGATATACTGGAACGGAAAAGTGGATATGTTTCTGGATTATGTAAAAGTGGAGGACAACTGGGCAAATATGTTTTTAAATCAGAAGCAGGAAGAGGAAATTTTCAGTAATTGTGATGTCTGGAAATTTTCTACAAGACTGAAATCGGAAATCAAAAACCGGCAGCCGGACAGCAGAATACTGGAAATAGAAGGATTGGGTTACAATAATCTCAGATGCGTAAATGAAATAATAAAAAAGATAGACGAATACAGCGGCGGAAAGATAAAGATATTTATAAAAACAGATGCGGAAGGACTTGTAATTAACGGAGGACTAAGAAACGGACCTGATAAATCATACATCCTTGCACATAATAAATGACAGAAATTAAATAATATATTAATTTAAAACGGCAATAGAAAAACTTATGAAATCGCATTTAAAACAAATGTTCCACCCCGCTTCAAATAAAAAAATAATTCTAATATTCATTTTTTTTATTCTTAATTCATCATTCTTAATTCATAATTGTTTGTGCCAATCCGGCTGGTTTTATCAGCCGCTGCCGATAACAGGTGGGCAGATATTGGATTTGAGATTTTTCGATGAGAATACAGGACTTATTGCAGTATGGCAGCCGAATCTTATTTTAAAAACTACTAATGGAGGTTTCAATTGGAATATCACATATTCTACAGGTCGGCCTGCTTTTGAATTGTGTATTATAGATAGTATTGCTGTTTATGTTACTTCGACCTCTTCTAATGAATATGGTAGAATTCTACGCTCATATAACCGGGGATTATCCTGGGACAGTTTACCTGTAGCGAATTCCTGGACGGTGAACGGTATTTCTTTTGTCAACCGTGATACCGGCTGGATAGGAGGAACATCAGGGGGTTCGCCCCGAATTTGGCGAACAACAAACGGAGGATTGAACTGGACAGTACAGTCAAATGAAACAGGATTCGGAAAAATATTCTTCCTGAAGAATAAAGTTAATGGTGAGTATATCGGATGGTCACAGTTTGAAGATGTAGCAACTTATAAAACCACAAACAGCGGTTTAAATTGGTTTCAAGTAGGAAATGTTGGCAATGTAACTAAATTACAGTTTGTTGACCAATACACCGGATATGCTGCGAACTATAATAATATGAGAATTACAACGAATGGAGGATTAAACTGGAATATTTACTATATGCCTTCAGAAGTAGTTTCTAATAGGATAAATTTATTTAAGATAGTAAATGAAGATTTAATATATGGTGATTACGGCAGAAGGTACTTAGGTGGTCTTATAAATAGAGGTATAATCTGGGTATCAACAAACGGCGGTGTTAACTGGGGATATCAGCAACCTGATACAAGTATAAACATAATCAGATATAGCGGAATAGATTTTGCAAACAAAGACACCGGCTGGAGCAGTTGGATTAGAACAAATGACGGAGGCGGACCGATAATTATTACGAGTGTAAATAATTTA
>JAFGII010000068.1 GCA_016929695.1 Ignavibacteria bacterium | reverse complement strand
TTTAAATTGCAATAATATGTGTATCTTTAAGAAATAAAATCTGTACAAATGAAAAAAACAATATTAATAATTTTAATTCTGATTTCTTCTTTTGTAATAACGGGATATTCGCAGAGCGATAAAACAAAAGAAATTGATGAGTATTGCGGGAAAATCAACTCTTATATTTCTGAGGATGAGAATGATTTATCATATTATTTTCAGCAGAAACTGCATTACATTTCAAATTTCAGGGCAATCGGCAGGCAGGATACAAAAATAACCTTTTTCTATTCTGCTCCGGAAGATGAATATTATGAGGAAAACGAGGAAACAAAGTACAGGTCAATTTATTTCCCGCCGGAGAAGGTAAAAGTAAACTACAACATTGCGGCAAGTATGGATATAAATATTGAATATTATTTCAGTGAAGAAAAACTAATTTTATATCACAGCGTTTCAACAGGGGCTTATTACTGTATTGAAGAAAAGTATTATTTCGACGGAAAAACCCTTCTTAAAATAAAAACCGCTAAACCTTCCGATTGTCTTCAGGATGAGGTCCTGGAAGAAAAACCGGTATACGAAAAATATTCCGGTTTTACCGATGAGGAGAAATCCGCTGCAGAAAGAATTTTGAAAAATGCTTCAGAATATCAAAAATCATTCTTTTTACTTGTGGAACTTGAATCGCTGGATAAATAAGGTTTTGCTTATCCAATGAACTTTGCTCATCGGATGAGGAAATCAAATACATCAGGAATTATTTTTTCTTCCCTTCAGTGCCTTATCCATTTTGGCGTTTGCGTCGGTGCTTTCCCCCGGTTACCTGTAAATGATTTTTCGTCACTTGAAATTGTAATCGAAAACAATCCCGCATCGTTCGGGGAACTATAAGTAGGGAACTTTGCCCACGTACCGGTTATTTTTCTCCCGCCGAAAGAGAGTTTTTTTTCATTCCCGCAAGATTCTTCGTTCAGATACCGACAACATCATATTCCGCAATAATAAATGATACAGTTCCAAAATCCTCAGTTTCCCAAGAGCCGGAAAAAGAAGGTGCAGTTTTTTTCTTTTCCATTTTTTTCCCCTGTTCAATTGTCTTCATATATAATAATCAACTGCTGACACCGATACGGATGAGTTTTTCGCCGTATTTGTATTTGATCTGGTCGAGTGCATAATACGGGAGATATACGTTATTGCCGAAGAGCGAAAGATTTGCTGAGCGGATATCATCGTGCAAATCAAATACACCCATTCCGAGCATACGTGCCTTCAAGTTTTTTTTTGGGTGCGGAAGACGTCTGAAGACTTTCATTGTATAATCAAAAATTTCCCTGTCATCATTTGTATATGCTTTCAGTTTTATGTCGTCGTCGGCGTATCTTAAATTTTCGTAGCGTATTACAAAATACAGATGTCCCGCAACAAGTTTCTTATCACGCATTTTACGGCAGAGGTATTCACCAATCCTGCGTATTTCGGATTTCATTTCTGATTCTGTGTAAATCGGTTTTGAAAGCGTGTGCTGGTGATTCAGTGATTTTTCCTTGCGTTCCTTCCTGTAAATTTCCGAAGTGTCCTCGCCTCTTGCAAGTTTTCTGAAGAGAATTCCGTTAACACCGAATTCTTTCCGCAGGAGATATTCATCCGCATTTGAAAGGTCGCCGACAGTAAAAATATTATATATGCCGAGCCGTCTTTCGATTCGTCTGCCGATACCCCACATTTTTTTTACGGGGAGTTTGTATATTACATGCTTGTCATTTTGAGTAATGAGAGTTAATCCGTCAGGTTTATTCAATTTTGTTGCCATCTTTGCGTAGGTCTTGTTGTATGAACATCCGAGGGATACAGTAAGATTTTCAATTTCCCGAATTCGTGATTTTATTCTGGCGGCAATATTATAAACATCGGAGAAATTCCGTGCAACCTGCGATAAATCCAGAAACATTTCGTCTATGCTGTACTGTTCCAGACAGTCTTCAGGGGCAAATTTTGTTAGTGCTTCCATCAGATGCTCCATAATGGCTTCATATTTAGGACCGTAACAGGGAATTGAAATCAGGTCGGGACAGATTTTTTTTGCCTGATATACGCTCATCGCTGTATCAATACCGAATGCACGGGCTTCGTAGGATGCGGTCATAACAATGCCTTTGCCGTCAGATGTGCCTCCGACGGATACGGGTTTCCCGCGTAGACTCGGATTGTCCCGCTGTTCAACCTGTGCATAAAAAGCATCAAAATCAAGATGGACAAAATACCGGTTTGTGTGCTCGGTGATTTTATAATTTAATTCCTTGAAGTGCGGATAGGAGTACATTGGCATTAACCTTACGCGTTTGAATGTTTCCGTTTCCGATGTTTCCTCGCGGGAAATAAAGAAAAATGAACTATGTTTATTCATACCTTGATTATTTATACCATAATAATATATGGTATATATTTTTGAAAGTCAAGGGTGTTTTCAAGAGAGGATTTATTTTTTGAAAAGGTAACGACCCGACGAGTCTTAAACATAAATCACAAAAACATATTGAAACAGTATTTAAAACGCAAAATTGCATTTTTTTGTATTAACAGTTTTTAGAAAATATGGATTAAGAATTTTTATTTACAGAGGGATGGATTTAACGTTCAATCACTGCCGGAGTAGGAGGGAGGAGGGATTCATTATATATTGCCGTACAACTACTGAAAGGATTGAGAGGAGAGTACATAGTTTTTCTTTAGAAGAAGGCGGTAACCTGTGCCGTGCCGGTATGGATAACGCGGCGGGAACCTTCAAGTCTGCCGTCATAATTTATATTTGCCTGAATATTTTTGCTGATACTGTAATCCAAAAATGCGCGCCAGAAATAACTTTTACCCTGTACTTTTCCTGATGTCAGTTCATACGGAAATGATATTACATTCTGATTAAATACAATTTCGCTTCTTTCAAGTTCAAGTCTTACCCTGCCGATAGATGCAAAAGAATAAATAAATCTTAAAATCTGCTGATTGATGTCTGCTCTTGTAGCATCAGCGGGATATGAATCTGTTGCGCGTGTGAAGTTCAGTTCCAGTCCGCTTTCAATTGCGGGAATGGGTTTATAGGAAATATCAGATAAAAATCCGTCAGACTCTATATTCCTGTTACGTATGGAATTTGGCGGTGCAAGATTCCTGTCAGTTTTATTGAGATATTCGATTTGAAAAATTATATCTTCCGTGACTCCTAATCTGAATTTTACCGAGCGCTGAATATTAAGAAGTCTTTCGTTTCCGCTGCTGTACTGATTAAATCCGTTTTGCTGAATGAATCTCAGCCGCAACGAATACAGAGGATTATTTTCAAAAAAATTAATGTCCTGCTGAATCATCTGTGTTCCTGACAGTGTATTTGAATCATTTAAAAAAGAACTGAATTTTAAAAAATATAAATTATCGGTAACAGGGTCTTTGCTTTTTTCATCAATTTTAATAATTGTTTCTGTTGAGAGATTATTATAAAGAGCAGAAAAAAAACTTTCCCCCGCTAGATATAAATATCTTGACGGTTTTGTATAAAGTCTTGCTGATGTTTTCAAATCAACCGTCGGAAAATACTGGTCTGTCGGAATATTTAACTTGAGATAGTTTCCGTCGTAATTCACCAGCTGGAATTCATTCTCGTCCTGAATACCGTTGTTATTCAGGTCTCCGAGATAAATGTAATTCCCCTGCCCGACAGGAACAAGCACGTATAACTTTTCAATTTTAGCGGTCCGTTCGCTTGTAATATTATATAATAAATCAAGAGTAACCGCATTATTAAGAGGAGAAAATCTCGTTCTTGAATTCACAAGTACAGTCTGATTATCTGTATTATTTACCTGCAGACCGTAATCAGAATATTTCCTGTCGCGTATTGCAATATCAAATAGTGTATAAAACCAGTTAATTCCGCTGTACCCCAGCCCGAATTTTTTTGTATAAGAATTTGAAAGTGCTACGAGATTTCCTGCATCAGGGACATCATCTTTCCTGTAGCCGAATTCCGCATATAAATTAAAATCATAGATATTGTTAAATGATATTCTTGGAGTAAGTTCATCGAAGGCAAAACTTTCTCCGAGAAGGCTGTCTCCGATTACGGAATTTAGCGAGTTTTTTTTAGACTCACCCATATATTCAAAATCAAAAACAATATTAGCGGGATTCCTGATATCTCTCTGCAAGTTCAGTTTATATGAAAGGACTGCCAGATGTTTTATCCAGTTGCCTTTCTGGTTCAGGGGTTTGAAATCGCTGTTAACATTTTCAAATAAGTATTTAAGTTTCGGCAGATTTGTTGTATCCGATAAAAGGTTATTGAATTCGAATGATGCAGTTGACCTTAGAGAGTTAAAGAAATCCCCTCTTTTCAGATTTGCAAAATTCGCTTTCACTGAAATTATTTCGGACGGGCTCACGATAAGATTACCTTCTTTCAGGTCTTCGGTTGCTTCACTTGAATCCTGCACGTCAAAATTTCTGTTAAATTCAACAGCGTTAATCCTGTCGAGCGAGTAAAATGTTTTATTTATCACGCGTTGTGAATAAGATAATTCCAGAAATTTAAAATTGTGTCCGAACAGTCTGAAATCATTTCTTCTATATCCCGCTGTTCCAAAAACGGCAACGCCCCCGTTATTTGCATTATCAATAGCGGAAAATTTATTCCTGTCATATAAGGAATAAGCGGTTTCAAAGTTAATAAATAAATCCTTATTTCTTCCCGGGGTAAATTCCAAATTTATATTTGCAATCTGATAAGAGGTCGGAACAGGAATAAAAACAACCGGTGCATAGGAACCGTTATTTCTTCCTGCATAATCATAACGGAGATAACTTATTTTCGAATAATCGCCGTTTCCCGTTCCGACATAAGTAAATGTAATATTATACACAGCCGCAGTATCACCCGGAAGGTATTCATAATAAACATAACCCGCAGAATCGGTTCTTTTTACATATTGACCGAGACTTTTACCCAAAGAGTCGAGACCTGCGAAAATCACACCCGATTTTGTTGATTTAAGTTTATCTGCTCCCGCATTTCTGAGTATTTCCTTATCAGATTCACTTAACGTAAAGTCAATTGTCTTATCCTCATCATCGCTTTCGTTTACATAAGAAAATCCGATTTTAAGATTTTTATTCAGCAGGTCATAATTATTATTAACGGCAAGCAGAGTCCTGCTGTATTTCCTGTCTGAATACTCAAAGTCAACAATAATTCTCGAATAGTTTGTAATTAATCTGTTATTTGTAAATGTAATTTGTCCAAGTGCGTAATCAATTACATAATCTGCCTGTTCGCCTCTTGTCAATCGGATACCGTCGAGGTAAACTTTCTCTGTTCCGGAAAGAACAAGAATACCGGTTTCGTTATTTGCACCTACAAGTCTGTAGGGACCCTGAACTCCGTCGTTACCGTTAAAACTATTGGAGTTAAACTTACCTCTTGAAACCGCACCCGTTAAAGTAAGATTTGTGAAATTAAAATCGCCGAAACCTTTTGCCCCCTGAATCTTGCGGTTGAAATTTACGAATTCGGATTTTTCAAAATTTATGTCTATATCTCCGAGTGTGGCTGTTATATTATTGCTGCGGAGTTCGATAAATACCTTATCGAGTTCCTGCAGTTTCAGCGTATTTCCTTCCGGCTGAAGCGGTGTACTTTCGTCTGTCAGTGCGGCTGTAATATCAATATCACTTGCAAGTTTACCGTTTAACTGCAGGCGGAATCCTGAATTAAGTGTTAAATCGCGATTTGAACCGAAGTTTATTCCTCGGAATATGGAGCCGGATTTATCAAGGTCTGTTCCTTCAAACAGATTTTCAATAAAATCTTTTGATGTAGTGGCAATACGGATTGTATCACCCGTTATGGTATCACGCTCGACTACAATATCAAAATTTGAATATTCATCTTTAAAGTTATACGGAAATAAATTATAATAAATATAAATATCATAAATTCTTGTTGTATCGAGCAAGTACTTATCGAATAATTCTTTACTGAATTCAATATTTCCGTTTCTATAATCAATTTTATAGTCATCGTTCCTTTGCAGATTAATATTTGTAACTACGAGTGAGTCGGAACTGGGGATTAAAAATTTATCACCTGTGGATATTGCGGTATCAAGAAACGTGAACTGTCTTTTTAACAATTTAAAATTCGGATTTTCCTGTGCGGGGAGTATACCGGAGGAAAGCAGCAGTATTAACACAATCAGGAGCGTTGTTATTACGTTTCCGTATCGGCAACGGGAAATGAAAGATTTAATAAGATTAATTCTTTCAAATCCGTAATTCTGAACTTCACGGGTCACCGGGACAGGTCGTTTTAGAAATTTAGAGTCCCGCATATATAAGTAATCGGAAACTGAAAAAAATTGTTCCTTAAACAACGGAAATTCAGAGTGACAATTAATATCAATAATATTTCTCAAGTTCACTTTCGGCTTCACCGGAACGGCTTTTATCTTTAGCGGCTGACACCACTGTCAGTGTTATGGAATCTTTTCCCGATTCACCGTATTCAATTTCGACCGGAATTCCCTCACTTACCGTTATAACTTTATTCGGTGATATTGTTGATTTTGAAAAAGCGAATTTCAGTCTTCCCGACAGAGTTCTTTTTAATTTACCCAGTCCAGGCGAATCAAGAACAAACAGATAATACGGAGACATAACTGATATAAACACTGTTTGTTCATTTGCGTCATTTATTTTCAGATTATAGCCCTTTTTCTTTGTCAGAAAAATCAGAAATACAATTAAAACGGCAAAGAAAAGAATAATCAATCCTATCAGAACAAATAACCGCCACTGACCGTAGTTAATTCTGATTTCGAGCGGAATTTTTGATTGGATTTTTTTATCCTTCAAAACAGGCTGAAAAATTTCGGGAACCGTACCAAGAGCAAAAAGGTCCTTAAAATTTTCCATATATTTTTCGTCGAGAGCGATATCAACATTAGAAACTTCGAGAATGAGATTTCCCCCGACAGTAAAATCCTGTTTAAAAATTGTATTGAACGAAAAATTCGGGGATATTTCCGGCATATTAAAAGTAACTGAAAAACCCGTAACTTCACCTTCGGGAGATACATTATTGACAACAGAAGGATTTATTGTCTGCGTCCCGAGCGATTTAACGGAATAATCAGATGATATGAAATTTTCCAGTCTGACATTCAGTCGGGCACTTTTAATAGTATAAGGAAATAAATTTGATTTCAAAACCACATCAGGGAATATTTCTTTTACCCGTTCATTTTCTTCAAAACCAAATCCCCGCAGTGAATTACCGTCAAAATATATTTTCCCCGGAGATACCATACCCTGAGTTTTTTTCGGGTACAGGACAATTGTACCAATATCAAGAGGTTTAAGAGTTAAAGGTTTTTGTTTGATTCCCGAACTTTTGAAATATTCATTATACTCTTCGAGTTCCGGCTGCGTGAGAATGGTATAAGAATATACTATTCCGTAAATGACATATCCGTAGGAAAGATAATTTATGCCCGATAATTTTTCCGGAATGGGATACAATAAAATTTTTCTTATATTCTGGTCAGTTCTTAATTTTCTGTAGAAGTCAAGCGTATTCAAAAAGGACGAATCACCTGTTCCGATATTATCATTTATATTATCTGTAATAAGCCAGATTACTCCCTTTCCGCCTCTTATACCGGAAATTGCCTTATCGAGAGCCTCTATCATATCGGTATTTGCGTAATAATTGTCTCTGCCTTTTACATTACTGAATGCGGCAATTATTTTATCGGCAATCAATCCGCTTCCTTTGCCGTTATATAATAATTGCGGGGATAACAGTCCCCGGTATTCTTCGGTTTTGTTGAAAAGGTAAACTTTCACATTGTCATTTTCACCGACGGTATTGCGCATTAATGCTTTTGAAAATATTTTAAACGAACTTGAAGGGTCGGCATAATATCCGAGCATACTGCCGGAATTATCGAACAGGAATGTTATATCGTTTTGTGCATAAGTATCTGGTACAAAAAATATTAATAATAAGAGGAGAAAACCTGATTTTTTCATTATATTATTTTTTAATATATGTCAATTTCAATAATATTTTTTAAAAAATCAATCATATTTGCTTTTTATACTATTCCGCTCATCCGATGAGCTTCGCTCACGGGTTAGCGTGGCTCATCGAATGAAGAGCCGTTAGATTTTTTTTGTTCAAAATTATTATTTTGAAATTATTATTTGATTAAATTATCTTGCTAAAACATAATACATATGGAGCAGATAATTGTTTTTTCTACTTTAATTGTTGCACTCGTTTTATTTATATGGGGAAAAATCAGGCACGATATAACCTCTGTTATTTGCCTGCTGATACTCGTTATTGCCGGTATCATTCCCTCCGATGAAGCATTCAGCGGATTTGCACATCCTGCCGTAATCACCGTTGCTATGATATTAATCGTTAGCAGGGGACTTCAGAACTCAGGTTTGATAGACGTAATAGGTCACTGGATTCTGAAAGCGGGCAACACTCTTACCTTGCAAATCGGAGTGCTGTCCGTGATTGTTTGTTTCGTATCTGCATTTATGAATAATGTCGGGGCACTTGCGGTGCTTATGCCGGTTGCTATTCACGCCGCAAATAAAAGCAATCATTCTCCTTCTTTAGTATTAATGCCGCTTGCTTTTGCATCACTTCTCGGCGGTATGATTACTTTAATAGGAACTCCTCCTAATATTATAATTGCGTCATTCCGAACCGAAACAGCAGGAGTACCCTTTGAAATGTTTGATTTTGCCCCTGTAGGAGCGGGACTATCGGTAGTCGGATTACTATTTATAGTTTTTATCGGCTGGAGACTTTTACCAAAGAGAGAAAATCAAAAGACCGGAAAAGAGAGATTCAATATAGAGGATTATATAACGGAAGTATGCATAACCGGAGATTCACAAATTAAGGGCTCGGTTATTCATGATGTAAAAAAATATACTGATTCGGATATTCAGATTCTCAATATTATCAGAGATAATCAGTTAATACACGCTCCTGCCGGCAATATGGTTCTGGAAAAGAATGATATTTTAACGATTGAAGCAGATTCAAATGCTTTGAAAAAATTTATTGAGAAAAGCAAAACAAAAATGTTCGGGAAGAATGAAAAACACGATGGTGCAGCAGGTGCGGATAATATATCAATTGCGGAAGCGGTAGTAACTCCGGGAGCACCCATTATTGACAGAAGCGCTGCTGCATTGCAGTTGAGAACGAACTACGGATTAAATCTGTTGGCAGTTTCAAGGAAGACGCAGAAAATAAAAAGACGTCTCAATAACATTCGCTTCCGGCCCGGTGATGTGCTTTTAGTGCAGGGTGAAACGAAAAGTATGGATAATACTTTGAATGAATTAGGTTGTTTGCCTCTTGCGGACCGCGGTTACTCTATCGGTAAACCCAAAAGAATTGTACTTGCTCTTGCAATCTTTGGAATTGCCATTGCCCTGATTTTATCAGGTATTGTAAAGGTGCAGATTGCATTTACAATTGCTGCACTCTTTATGGTATTGACGAAAATTATTCCCTTACGGGAAATATATACGAGTATTGACTGGCCCGTTATTGTTTTACTCGGAGCAATGCTCCCTGTTGGCGCCGCACTCGAAACTTCGGGTGGAGCAAAGATGATAGCGGATAAAATTCTCGTTGCAGGTGAGTCTTTACCCCTGTGGCTCACTTTATCGGTTATTCTTGCCGTTACTATGCTTTTATCGGGCTTAATCAATAATGCCGCTACCGTTGTTCTGATGGCTCCTATCGGAATAAGCATAGCAAACGAACTGGGTCTTTCTGCAGACTCTTTTCTTATGACTATTGCGGTTGGGGCTTCCGCAGCATTTCTTACACCAATAGGTCATCAGTCCAATACGCTTGTTATGGGTCCGGGCGGTTACAGTTTCAGTGATTATATCAGAATGGGATTACCCATAAGTATTATTATTATTTTGGTTACAATACCGCTTATATTTTATTTCTGGATGTGAAGAATTTAAAAAATTTAAATATAAATTATGTTTACAAAAATTAATATTTTCGGACAAATTTTTCAGAATAAAGACGAAATTATTCTGCGGGATTATTTGGCTCTGGAAAGAACAAATCTGGCGAACCAAAGGACACTCCTGGCATATACGAGAACTTCTTTGTATATGCTGCTTGGCGGAATAGCGTTTCTTCAACTCTCGGAATTCGAAAATATAAAATGGCTGGGATTAGTGGCTATTGGTTTAAGTGCTGTTCTTGTCGTGGTCGGAATTATCAAGTTCTTTATCATCAAAAGGCGTCTTGAAACTTACTACAGCAAAACCAGAACAGAAAGCAGTCAAAATTAATAGATTTAAAACCAAAAAAGCAAAATGCATTTTTAACACTTGAAAATTTGATAAAATAAAGAACAATGTTAATCGGGAATAAAAATTTGTGTCAATTTTTTGTCCGGGAGTTTATCCCGGCCTATCGGGATGTTTCTGATGCGTTATGATGGTTAAAATTTCTTTCCATTTTGCGCAGAATTTGATTAGTAAAGGAATAACCCGGTCAGGCCCGAACCAAAAGGAATAATGTATTTCACACAGAGGAGCGAAGGAAAAAACATAGCGAATTTATTTTTACTGTCAAACACACTAAAATTTTCACTAAAGACACAGAAATAAAAAAATTGTATTAAAATATTTTAGTGATTTTTTGTTTTTCTTAGAGAACTTAGTGTTAAAAAAAAATTCCTCATCCCATGAGCGCAGCTCATCGGATGAGGATACTCAAAAAAAGTTTATAGTTCGGAAATTAGTTTTCTCATTTGTTTGATTTGTTCATCTGAACCCAGTAGTACAAGTTTAGTATCGGGATTTATTAATGTATCAGGCGAAGGATTAATAATATAATCACCGTCAGGTAATCTCAGTCCGACCACATTTGCCCCTGTTTTATTTCTGAAATCGAGGTCTTTGATGGATTTATTCTTATAGTTTTCTGAAATATTATTCAGAGAAATTTCTTCAAAAGTCAGATTTATATCCGAGCCTTGTCCGGTTAGTTTTGCTACAAACTCAAGTATGTCCGGTTTTGACACAAGTGCCGCCATGTGCGCCCCTCCGATTTTTTCCGGCATAATCACATTATTTGCACCTGCGCGTTTCAGCTTGCTTTCGGAATTCTCACTCGACGCACGGCTGATAATGTATATCTTCGGATTGATTTCTCTCGCAGTTAATATTACATATACGTTGTCCGGGTCATTCGGAAGTGTTGTAACAAACGCTCTTGCATTCTTAATCCTTGCTTTTATAAGTGCCTCCTCTTCCGTCGCATTTTCATTAATAAATAAAACGTTATCTTTCTTAATATGTTCAATTACATTCTCTCTGTTTTCAATCACAAGATATGGAATGCCGTCTGCCCGGAGTTCAAGACAGACCTGCTTTCCCGTTCTTCCGTAACCGCAGACAATTACGTGACTCTCGAGTTTACTTATTAGTTTTTCCACATTATAATTTTTATAAAATTTTCTGAATTCACCTTCAATTACATGTGCTACAACCTGTGTTGCACCATAGAAAAATAACCCTATGTTTGTTATCAGAACAAATGATGTAAACAGTCTTCCTGTATCCGATAACGGGTGTACTTCCTGATAACCTGCAGTTGTTATTGATATAACCGTCATATAAAATGCATCAAGAAAATTATATCCTTCGATAATTATATAACCGATAACAGAAATAGCAAAAAATGTTAACAACAGAATTAAAATATATGTCAGATGCTTGAAGTATATGAATCCCTCTTTTATTTTTTCTAATCTTTTCATTTTATATTCCTGCATAAAAATCGCATTATTAATTTAAATAAACCATATTAAAATTTGCAACTACCGAAAATTTTACTGAAAAGCGTAAATTATAGGTTGAGTACCTGCACCTTAAAATATAATTTGCTTTATAAAGTTATAATATTTAAATTTCATTAGCAGAATAGACTTGCAGAGATGGGATAAAGAGGATTCTTACAGTCTGTATTAATATCAGCGGGCTATATGTAAAAACAATAAAAATATAATTTAAAATTTACCTTGGAGGGTAAATGATGAAGACAGGAATTGAAGTTAAACAGAGCCGATATGAATTTCCATTTTTCTGTACCTATCTTATAAAAACTCTGTTTAAAAATAATATTTTTTTTCTTTTTTTGATTCTTAATTCTTCATTCTTAATTCTTAATTGTTTCAGCCAATGGGTCTTGCAAAACCCGTATCCGCAGCCGAATCCACTTCTTAAAGTTCAGGCATTATCGGGTAACTTGATTTATGCTTGCGGGCACGGCAAAACAATAATAAAATCAACCAATGGCGGAGTAAACTGGGCGGTTTATTCGAACAACATTCCCGACTGGAATTTTCCTTACGGAAGTGCGGTTAATTCCATAAGTTTTGTAAGCAACGATACTGGTTATTTCTGCGGAAGCAAAGGCAGGGTTTTTAAAACAGTGAACGGCGGTGTGAACTGGACTGAAATGCAGACGGGAATTACAACGGATTTATATACACTTTATTTTGTAAATCAGTTCACGGGCTATTCCGCGGGTATGAGCGGTGTAATTGTCAAAACAACTAACGGCGGAATTAACTGGACTGCTCAATCGAGCGGGGGAACGGCAACTCTGTTATCAATGTGCTTTGCCGATGTGAATAACGGATGGATATGCGGAGCACTGCTTTCGGGAAATATTCTGAAAACCACAAACGGGGGAAACAACTGGACTCCCTATCCCTGCGGTGTTTCTATGGCATTGAACGGGATTTATTTTATTTCAGTGAATACCGGCTGGGCTGTCGGGGGCGGAGGTAATATTATAAAAACAACAGACAGCGGGCTAAACTGGTTTGTTCAGCCAACCGGCACGATTGCGGATTTCATATCTGTTTATTTTCCGACGGCTGATGTTGGCTATACCTGCGGCGGAAACGAGGGGTGCAACGTTTTAAAAACTACTGACGGCGGAACCAACTGGTTTCAGATTAC
>JAFGII010000067.1 GCA_016929695.1 Ignavibacteria bacterium | reverse complement strand
CAATGTGCAATGTGCAATGAAAAAGCAACCGCAAAGACACAAAGAGAAAATAATTTCACGCAGAGACGCAGAGAAGCGGAGGAAAGAACGAAGAAAAAAAAATAATTTTTTTTCACAACTTTACATTGTTCTCAATATTTGGGATTCTGCTGTCCAATACGCCATAGGAAATTCTTTGCGTACTTTGCGTTTTACAGGAAAGACATTCCCCGGAACTGTCCTGCATTTATTTTACTATTTTTTCATCATTAAATATTTTATAACTTTCATCAAATTAAAATATAATTGTTATGGGAAATAAAATAACTGTTTTACTGGTTTTAATATCAGCGATACTTTCAATAAATCTTACTGCGCAGAATATCAACTGGGTTCAGACAAGCGGACCCGAAGGAGGAAGTATAAAATGCTTTGTTAAAGATTCTCTGAATAACTGGTTTATCGGCACTACCGGAAACGGAATTTATTACACGACAAACGAAGGAGCAAACTGGTACAAGAGAAATGACGGTCTGACTTATGCAAAAATAAACGGACTGGCGATTGATTCAACAAATTATTTATACGCCGCCACGGAAAGAGGATTTTTCCGCTCATCAAACGGAGGTGCGTTATGGGAAAATATCGCATATCCCACGAACGTGATTTACTCGGTAATGGTAAATCCCGATAACAGACTCTTTGTATCAGTTAGCAGTTCAATATGGATGTCAACCGACCACGGATTAAACTGGACAAACACAGGCGGCGGATTACCGAGCGGAACATATTACAATCTGCAGGTTTCTCCTAATTCAAATATGTTCGTTCATTCAGGTTCGCTTGGTGTTTTCCGTTCGAATGACGGCGGAGCAAACTGGGCAGCGATAAATTCAGGTCTGCCTAATACTAATGTGGGAACACTGCATATTTCATCAAACGGATATTTATTTGCGGGCATTTCCGGTCAGGGAATATTTATATCAACAAATAACGGCGATAACTGGACTTCCGCAAGTTCCGGACTTACTAATATGTATGTCAGCGGAATTAATTCATACGGCACTTTGATGTTTGCGGGAACAAACAACGGAATTTTCAAATCAACAAATTACGGAACGAACTGGACTGCAGCAAATAACGGTTTCAGTGCTCCCTATACCGGATGCAATAATTTCGGTTTTATTTACGGAACTGATGTTTTTGCGGGAACAGGTGCACTCGGAGTTTTAAAATCAACAAACGGAGGAGATTCATGGTTCAAGTCCGGAAGCGGAATAAATGCGGGTACGATTAAATCAATAGCCGTAGGAGCCGACGGAAAAATTTTCATCGGAATGACAGGCGGTATTTACACTTCAACCGATAACGGAACAAACTTCATACAGTCTGATGCGGGAATAACAAACACACACAATAATATCATAAGAATTCATCCGAACGGGTATATTTTTGCGGGAACATTTCCGATGTCAGGAACTCCGTTAAGCGGAATATTCCGCTCGACGAACGGCGGACTTAACTGGAGCGTCTCAATGTCAGGATTTACATATCAGTTCAACAATGTTCTTGATTTCGCATTCGATACAAACGGCTATATATATTGCGCCTCAAATGATAATATGTATAAATCCACGAATCTCGGGAGCAACTGGTTCAGAGTTAATTCCGGCATTACGAACAACCAGGTTTACTCCGTTGCAGTAAACCGGAACAGCAATTACGCATTTGCGGGAACTTACGGCTCGGGAGCATTCCGCTCAACGGATAACGGAGCATCTTGGACACAGATAAATAACGGAATGACGGCAACACAGATAATGTCGCTTGAGATTAATTCCACGGGAGATATTTTTGCAGGAACAAACGGATATGGTGTATTCCGTTCCAAGAACAACGGCGATACCTGGGAACAGGTGCTCGGCAGCGGTATTACAATGCAGGCATGGAAAGTTGCGATTAATCAGGCGGGAGATATTTATGCGGGAGTTGTCGGCGGACTGATTGTAAATCTCGGTGTATGGCGCTCAACAAACAGCGGCGAAAACTGGACGCAGGTGAGCGACGGAATATTTTATCCTTTCATTGATGCTATAGGATTCAGTCAGAACGGATACGCATTCGCAGGCTCACTGGGCGGCGGATTATATAAAACTACTTCCCCCGTTCATGTTATTAAAAATATAACTTCCGTTCCGTCAGAGTTTGTGTTACAACAAAACTTTCCTAACCCGTTTAATTCAGTTACAAGTATAAAGTTAAAAGTGACAGGTGCCTCCCCCTACCCCCTCCAAAGGGGGATACTCGTATCATTCAAAGTTTTTGATTTGCTGGGGCGGGAAGTTGCAACCCTTGTAAATGAAAAGTTGCAGCCGGGTGAATATAAGGTTGATTTCGACGCAGGTAATTTAACGTCAGGAGTTTATTTTTACAGAATGCAGGCGGGAGATTTTACGGATACGAAACGAATGGTTTTAATTAAGTAACGATAAGGGTGGATGGGGGGATGGGGGGATGGGTAGATGGGGGGATGGGGGGATGGGTAGATGGGGGGATGGGGGGATGGGTGAATGAGTGATTGGATGATTGAATGAATGAATGGGTGAGTTGCGAAGCGATTAATAAATATCAACGTTAGGGCATGTCCTGACAGCCTGGAAGGCTGACCTACCGAAAAACTAAGGATGTCCTACCAAGAAATGGAAGGCTGACCTGTAAAATACGATTAAAAACAATTTACACATAAATTCCGGGGATTTTATTATTTATTAATTATATACTTGCATTAAATTAAATAAAAAATTAAATTTCACACGGAAAGGGTTTAGGATTTTAGGTTTTTGATATAAAAAAATATAGTTTATTACTAAAAGATGGGAAAAGTATTAACCATACAATATCCGCAGCACTTTTCTAAGACTATTAAAGTTTACGGGGATGTAAACCGGGGATTAATTTACTTATATTTACACAAGAATCCGGTTTTTGAATTATTCAGAAAGCGGGGTTACCTGAAAATAATATTGTACAAAATTGCAAAAAATCTGATTCCGGTATTTTCAGATAAAATATCTATGGCTGATACTTATACTCTGCAGAAGTTAAGATATTAAGTTCTTTGAAGTTACATTATTGTAATTCAAAGTCTATACACTACGGCAAATTTTTAGAAAATATTTGCCTGTAATATTTGTAATTTATTATTTTTTATTATATAATATTACTTTGAAAAAGATTATTCACATAATCTTTAAATTTTTTGGCAAAAAAGCAGTGGGACTCCTTTTGCTTTTTCTCATGCCGCAGTTTATTACAGCACAATACAAGAATTTAAATTTTAAAAATTTTTCGAAAGAAGATGGCTTGTCCGTGTGTTTCATCACCAGTATACTGCAGGACAGGGAAGGATTCATCTGGTTCGGAACATACGGCGGCGGAATAAACAGATACGACGGATATAATTTTAAAGCATATCACAGTGTAACAAACCGAGAGGGTGCATTTATTTATTCATTCATAAAGACAATATATGAAGACAGAAACGGAATAATCTGGATAGGTACAATAAAGGAAGGATTAAGCAGATTTGATAAAAACACGGAAAAATTCATAAATTATTCGCATAATCCGCAGGACTCCGGCTCAATCAGCGGAAATTCTGTTAATGCTATTTATATGGATGCTGAAGGAAATTTATGGATAGGATGCGAATTGCACGGACTGAACAGATTCGACGAGAAAAGCAACAGATTTATCCATTACAGATATAATGTAAATGATACAACAGGGCTAAAAGGAAATTCCGTAACGGCAATTTGCGAAGACATATCCGGAAATTTATGGATTGGAACTGATAAAGGTTTAAACAGATTAGACAAAATAAAAGAAGTATTTGAACATTATATTAACAACAGTGGTGATGCTTATGATTTGGATGATATAAATAACATAACACAGTGTTATTCGGATAAAGAAAACGGGTTATGGATTGGGACAGTAAAAGGCTTTTATAAATTTATTTACGTAAGCGATAATGATTATAATTTTCAAACTTATAATTTCGGAAATGGCAGCGGAATTCATGTAACTTCAATCCACAGTGACAGGAACGGATTTTTATGGATAGGCACAAACAGAAGCGGTTTATATATATTCAATCCCGTTACTGAAGAAATTAATAATTACAGGAGTAATCCTGATGTTCCGAACAGTTTACCCAACAACAGAATGTCATCAAATAAAATTGTTGAAGACAGAAGCGGAAATTTCTGGTTGGGAACAAATTTCGCTGCCTCAAAATGTTCAATGCACAATAAAAAATTCCGGTTTTACCGTTATAATGAAAGCATTGCGGGATGGACAATATTTGAAGACAAAAAAAGCAATGTGTGGATTACAGGAAAAGATAATTTTCATATAAGAGACAAAAACGGTGACTTCAAAATTATCTCTTATGAGCCGCCGGTAAAACCCTATGAAACGAAGAACTGGGGTTACAAGGGTATATGCGACAAATCCGGTGTAATATGGCTGGGTTATCAGAACGTATTATGCAAATATAACAGCGAGACAGGAGAAATGTATCATTTTTATACTTTTCCGGATTCAGATAACTTACAGAAACCGGTAATAAAAATTTTGTTTGAAGACTCGGACAGCCTTTTATGGATTGGTACGACGGAGGGCGTATGGGTTTTCAATAAAGAAAGAACAAATAGTAAAAAATATTTTCATAATAAATACGACCCTTTCAGCATTAATTCCGACGAAACCCACTGCTTCATATATGAAGACAGAAATAAAGGAATCTGGATTTCATTATTTAATATGGGTGCGGACAGGTTTGACAAAAAAACCGGAAGGTTTGAGCATTATCAGCATAATCCTTCGGATTTAAATAGTATCGGCAGTAATTTTGTATGTTCCCTTTTTGATGACGGAAACGGAAGCATCTGGTTTGCTGCCTGTGCCGGTCTTGATAAACTGGATATGAAAACTAAAACATTTACTCATTTTACGGAAAAAGACGGGCTGGCAGATAATTATACATATTCTATTCTTCCGGATGATTCGGGAAATATCTGGGTGTCAACAAACAGCGGCATTTCGAAATTCAATCCCGTAACTAAGACTTTCAGGAATCATAATAAGAAAGACGGACTGGAGAACGATGAATTTACCGACATAGCATACAGGACAAGAAACGGGGAGTTATTTTTTTCAGGTATGAAAGGGATAGAATCATTCTTCCCTGACAGCATAACTGAAAACACACATATTCCTCCTGTTTATATAACCTCTTTCAAGATTTTCGATAATGAGGCAGAACTGGAAATGCCCATAACAAAAACCGAAGAAATCAGGCTCTCGCATAATGAAAATTTCTTCTCATTTGAATTTGCGGCACTTGATTTTACAAATCCGGAAAAAAATAAATACGCATATAAACTCGAAGGTGTGGATAAAGAATGGCGTCATTCAGGAAAATCAAGAACCGCTAAATATACAAACATCGAACACGGAGAATACGTATTCCGTGTAAAAGGTTCTAATGATGAAGGAATCTGGAATGAAAAAGGAGCATCGGTAAAAATAATTATAACACCTCCCTTCTGGGCAACATGGTGGTTCAGGGCAATTTATATATCGCTTTTCCTGGGAATGTTGGGATTTTTATGGCACACAAAACATTTAAAGGTAAAAAAAGAACTGCAAAAGCAGAAAGATTTCACAAAGCAACTCATTGAATCACAGGAGCAGGAGCGAAAAAGAATTGCAAATGAACTTCACGACAGTCTCGGACAGAATCTGCTACTGATAAAAAACAAAATCGTCAATGAAATAAATTCGTTGAACGGAAATGAAAAACTTACGGGAATATCTGATTTAACATCGGAAACAATTCAGGATGTCAGAAGAATATCATATAATCTTCACCCATATCAGTTGGAGCAACTGGGTTTGACAAAAGCCATTAACTCTATTGTTAACAGGATTACCGGATCAGCGAATATAAAATTCAGTTGTAAGGTTGATAATATTGACAACCTGTTCAGAAAGGAAATCGAGATTAATATTTTCAGAATGATACAGGAAGGCATAAACAATTCAATCGAGCATTCTAAAGGAAAGGAATTAGATATTTCTGTACTGAGGGACAGGAACTCAGTATCAATTCATATAAAAGATGACGGTATTGGTTTTGATATACTTTCCGAAAAATCGAAAAAGGGACTGGGAATAAAAAGTTTACATGAAAGAGCCTATTTCTGTGATGCGAAAATCACTATTGATTCCCGTAAGGATAAGGGTACTTTGATTGACATTTCCGTTCCAATTCCTGAGAATAAAAAATAAATTTTTATGACCGATAAAATAAAAATAATAATAGCAGACGACCACCCAATTTTCAGCGACGGATTAAAACAATTTATTGATAAAAATGAGAACATGTGCGTAACCGGGGTAGCGGCGAACGGGAAAGAAGCACTTGATATGATTCTTAATATTAAACCTGATATTGCAGTCCTTGACATATCAATGCCCGTTAAAACAGGGCTGGAAGTATTAAGAGAATTGCGGGATATAAAAAGCAAAACAAAAATAATTTTTTTAACCCTGTTCAGGGAGGAAGATATATTTAACGAAGCAATGAATCTCGGTGTTGAAGGATACGTACTGAAGGAAAGCGCCGCAAATGATATAATAGAATGCATAAATCAGGTTGCGAATAATAATTATTATATAAGTCCCCTCATTTCAAATCTGCTGATAAACAGAAGAAATAAAACATCTGAACATGATACACAGAAACCTATGCTCAGCACTCTTTCACCGACAGAGAGGCGCATTCTGAAACTGGTAGCACAGAATAAGACCAGCAAAGAAATATCGGATGAATTATTTATTAGTTACAGAACAGTGGAAAATCACAGAACGACAATAAGCAATAAATTAAATCTGCACGGGACACACAGCCTCGTTAAATTCGCAATTGAAAACAAATCCATCCTCTGAAAGAAATATTTTACCGCAAAGACGCCACGGACGCAAAGAAAAATCATTAACAGTAAAACCGCAAAGACGCCGAAGACCTTAAACACTAAATGCACTAAATTTTACTAAAGACACTAAATATTTTTTTGTGTCCTTTAGTTTTTTTTGAAGTGACCTTAGTGTTAAAACATATTTTCAGCGTTCCGGAAGCGTATAATATAAAAGTCTCTTAACCGCAAAGACGCCGAAAACCTTCAACACTAAATGCACTAAATTTTACTAAAAACACTAAATATTTTTTTGTGTCCTTTAGTTTTTTTTAAGTGACCTTAGTGTTAAAATATATTTTTCGCGTTCGGGAATCGTATAATAGAAAAGTCTCTCAATCGCCAAGACGCCAAGTGCGCAAAGAAAAAATCATTTAACATTAAAACCGCAAAGACGCCGAGAACCTTCAACACTAAATGCACTAAATTTTACTAAAAACACTAAAAGTTTTTTGTGTCCTTTAGTTTTTTTGAGGTGACCTTAGTGTTAAAAAAATATTTTTCCAGCGTTCCGGTAGTGTATAATAGAAAAGTCTCTTAACCGCAAAGACGCCAAGTGCGCAAAGAAAAAATCATTTAACACTAAAAAAACCGCAAAGACGCCGCATACGCAAAGAAAAATATTTAAAACTAAAACCGCAAAGACGTTAGTTTCGCTAAGAAAACAATATATAGAGACACAGTAAAATGAATCTACTTAATATATAGATTTAAAAAATCTATTAATAAATTTTTTAAATTATGTATTAAAGTCTAATTTTGCCATTTCCATACTGCTTCTGGCATAATATTATTTGTGAATTCCGCAGTAGTACTTCCGGAATAAACTGTAAGTCTGTTCCAACCTTTTTTAACCGAACATGTATATATAAACGTAAATGTCCCATCAGTTACGTTAATATCTAAAGTTGCATTTCTGTCAGCATACAGATAGCTGTGAAAATGTGTATTGTTACCGTAATAGATTGCCATGAAAAAGGTTTCATCCGGTTTATATACATTTAAATAAGCATAAGGAGATATTTTTAATCCTTCATCACTCATGATTATTTTACCTGCATAACCCGCATTTGTTAAAGCGTTCTTAAGGGTAAATAGGACCGACGATGACGGTGTTTGTAACGGGCCAACGTTAAAGTTACCAGTGTTATCTATCCCGCTCATTCCGTATGAAGATGACCCTGAAAAACCGAATCTAAGAATATAGCCTGTACCAAAGCTCCAGTTTGGAATTGCTCCGCTCAGGGATGTGATGGAGGGTTCTTCGGTGGTACCTGTATTACCACCTGTATTACCTCCTGCAGGATTATTTTCATCCTTACTGCATCCAAAAAATAAGAGAGACAGTACAAAAACTAAAATTGAAATTTTTTTCATTTTTTTTTAATTTAAATTTTTAAAAAATATTTGTGCCTTTGAAATTAAAATTATATAAATCAATAAATGTTTTATATATTTTATTCTCAAATGGCGTATTTTTATAATCATCAACATCCTGTTTTTCCTTCCATAATATGAACTTATATATTATTCTACCCGTTATTGTTATTTTTCGGAAAAATTTTTAAAAAAAATTAAATTTATTAAATGCCTTTCTATTACGGGAATTCCCGTCCTATTTCTTAAAAAGCAATATTTTTACTGTTCAGAATGATTAAGAATGACAATACTGTTAAAAAATCAATTAGTTATGTCTTATATAAACTGACTTTCGTAAAATTCGCCATAGAAAATAAATCTCTAATCTTAAAAGAAAAATCTCTCAACCGTAAAAACCTCGAAAAAACTTCAACACTAAACAAAATAATTTTTAGTAGAGTAGATTCAGTTTGTAGAAAATTTCCAAAACCTGAACCCCTAGGCAAACCGTGCATGAGGTTTTCCCTCACACGGCTTTCCTGTAATTTTCTTCTCAATCATTCACAAGATTCTCTTGATTAAGCATTTTTGTGCTACTACTCTAAATAATGTTGTAAAAATAACAAACTTTTTAACATACTATTAAATCTATTTTCTTGAATAATAAAATTCTACTAATAATCTCCTGTCCTTTTCGGGTTACACGGTACTTAAATGTCTTTGGAAATTTTGTTATTAATCCGTGTGCTCTTAACTTTGCCAATAACCTTGTAACTTTGCCTAATAATTTTTTCATATCATTTAGGTCTGTGTCAGCAAAAACTTTTATCCTTATTAATGCATTGGTTATCTCTTTTCTTGTAAATCCTGTTATAAAATATGCTCCGTTCATCAGGACATTGAATAATCTGCAGGTAGAATCTCGTAGTAAATTAAATCCACCGTACGGTCTGGCCTCACAATATGAATCCTTCCCTGACAATTTTGTTAGTTTGGTATGACAAAGAGATTCTATCTCCTTGTCTAACTTTTTATCACAGTTTATTACTGATAAGCTATTTAGATATCTCTCATTACATTTCCGGGATACCTCTGCTATACGGTACATGTTGCTTATGCTCTTGCCCATCGGCAACCATTTGCCCTGGCTTCGTACCTTAAATGCTCTTGAATTATTGACAGTTGTCTCTATTCTTAATACACTGTCCTTGTCATACATCTTAACTGAATTTTTGTTCATTACAAATTTTACCCTGAATCCTTGCTGCCAATAATGTTTCCTGTCGGAGACTGCTTCTCCCGTGCTGTTACCATGTACTTTTCTTCCAAAAAATGTGAAAATGTTTTCTCCTACCTGACATAATGAAGCGTATTCTACTAATTTCGGATATATCTGTTCTAATGTATTCCTATCTTTAAATAAAATATCTGTCGCATATTCTGAATATTCCAAACACCAACTATATGCTGCACGACCAAATATTTTCTCTATCTCGTTTGTAAATATGTTTATCTTCTTTGCAAAATTATCAAATACTCCATACCATTTCTTTTCTATGAATTTATCTGATATTTTCTGTGCCTTCTTCATATCTTCTACCCATGTAACACTGTTGTTATAACTACTGTATTTTATTCCTTTTTTTTCGAGTTGTTTCTTTAAATATTCCTTCCCGTTTATATATATCTTTATTGTATATGGCATCCAGCTCTGTAGCTTTACAAACATTATTCCAAATTCTTTGTCATTGTAATAAAAATAATAATGAATACATTTTCTGTATTCGGTTCTTTTCTCAAGCATTCCGGTTTCCATATTTTTCCTTACGGTAATTGCATAACAAGGTTCTACTGCCGACAGGATGCATATTAAACCTTCTTTTACTGAGTCCCTTTTAACTATCTCCTTTGCTATATCCAGTTTTTCCCTCTCAGAAGAATATAAATACTCCCTGTGACAATTTGTCTGTTCCGCTATTGCATCTACATGTTTCCTTAGCGCATCCCTCCTTTCTAATACAAATTCTTTATAATTTTTAAGTAAACACTCTTCTTTGCTAAGAAAATAATAAAAAGCTTTATCAATTTGAAAATCTTTTTGCAAATTGTCGCTGAAAATTGACCCCTTTTTGTCACCAAAATTGACCCACCTTTTCATTCAATATAATAATTATTTTCCATTTTT
>JAFGII010000066.1 GCA_016929695.1 Ignavibacteria bacterium | reverse complement strand
TGATTGGGTGATTGGGTGATTGGGTGATTGGGTGATTGGGTGATTGGGTGATTGGATGATTGGATGATTGGGTGATTGGATGATTGGATGATTGGATGATTGATTGATTGATTGATTGGGTGATTGGGGGGATTGGATGATTGGATGATTGGGTGATTGGGTGATTGGATGATTGGGTGATTGGGTGATTGGATGATTGGATGATTGGGTGATTGAATGATTGCTGTGTTTTTATAATACTTACTATTTAAAATATGATTGAAGAAATATTTAACTTTTTAAGCAACGCTCTCACAGGAAATGTTTTCATAGCATTATTTGCTTCATTCGGATGGGGAATAATGAGCATACTCCTTAGTCCCTGCCATTTATCCGGTATTCCTCTCGTTATCGGCTTCATAAATTCACAGGGCAAAATATCAATAGGACGAACATTTTTCATTTCCTTAATTTTTGCATTCGGCATATTAATTACAATAGCCTTAATAGGATTGATCACAGCATCTGCGGGCAGATTAATGGGCGACCTTGGTTCTGCGGGTAATTATATCGTGGCAATAGTATTTTTTGTAATAGGGCTTTACCTGATGGATATAATAAAACTCCCCCGGGAAGGCGGTAATTTGAAGGGTACGAAAAAGAAAGGTCTGTTAGCGGCATTAATTCTCGGACTTTTATTTGGTATAGGACTTGGACCCTGCACTTTTGCATTTATGGCACCTGTTCTCGGAGTGGTATTTCAGGTTGCAAAGACCAATCTAATTTATTCAATTTTATTATTGTTTGCTTTCGGAATCGGACATTGCGCCGTTATTGTTGCTGCAGGAACGCTCACCAAAAAAGTTCAGGAATACCTAAACTGGACTGAAAATTCTAAAACAGTTTCATATATTAAAAAAATCTGCGGAGTGCTGGTTATACTTGGCGGAGTATATCTTATTTATACAACATTTTAAAATACAAAATGAGACATCTGATTTTAATTTTTATTTTCCTGATACTTTTTTTTACTCATTCATACTCACAGATATATACAGATTTTACTGCCGAGGATTTGGACGGAAATACAATCAAATTGAGTTCACTGCTTGAAAAAGGTCCGGTAATGTTAAATTTCTTCAGGTCGTGGTGCCCCTCCTGCAAAGAAGGGCAGAAAAAACTGCAGTTAATTTATGAAGCATATAAAAATAAAGGATTCAATTACATCGGTATCAATATTGACAATCAGAAAACAGTATCAAAAGTAAAATCATACGTGTCGGCAATGGGTTTTACTTTTCCCGTAATACTTGACACTGACAAGAAAATTTTTGAAATGTACGGAGGCAGTGAAGATGCGGTTCCCTATTATCTTATAATCGGAAAAGACAAAAATATACTCCATACACATCTCGGATATAAAACGGGTGATGACAAAATGATAGAAGAAGAAATTAAAGAAGCACTGGAAATAAAATAGAAAGTGAAAAAACTGTTTTACTTATCAGGTTCACAAAATTTGTGTCGGGGACCCGGTTTCATTATCCTGAAACGGCTCGCGAAAAATACAAAGTCAATCTTTTTTTTTGCTGTACTTATTTTGCTATTATTTTGTTCAAATATTTTTCCGCAACAAATAAAAGTAAAGGCATCACTAAACAACACACTAAGATACGGCAGCGGAACGGAAATTCTCGGAGGAACAGAAAGTTCAAAAGAATATTTTGAGAATCTTTCCGATGCAAGATTATCCGTTAATGATATCGTTTTCGGAATGAGATATGAAATCAGTGAGCCAATCGAATACGGAAGTGATTTTAAAGGAATAAGAAAGCGTTATGTGGAATATAACGGTTCGGATATATTAAACTTAAGAGCAGGAGATTTCTGGGAAGTAATCGGCAGAGGACTTTCATTGAACACTTTTGAACAAAGACAACTTGCTTATGACACCGGAATTGACGGAATTAGGATAATTTTCAAAGAAGCATTCGGTAAAACAAACCCGGTGAAAATTAAAACGGAAATACTCGGCGGGAATCTTGAATACAGCGATTTTCTTAAACCGGAAAGAATAGAAAAATACAAATTAAGGGATGTGAATTTTGAAATTTCACCTTTGAAATTTATTAACATAGGAGCAAATTATGTATATGCTAACGGTGAAATACCTTCCGGCAATGCGATTACAAAAATTAAAGCATATATTCCCGAATTTTACGCGAGTTTAAATTTAAAGGACATACAGGTTTACACTTCCTACGCGCACAAGCACACCAATACGGAGGCAAATGAGTTGTATCCGGTAAACCTCTCGGCGAAGGGCGACGGATTTTATTCTTCATTTTCTTACTCCAAACCCGGACTTGGGATAACTCTGGAATACAAGAATTACAGATTTGATTTAACAACGCCTGATAATCAAAGCGATGAGAGACCGACAAAAATGCTGCCGTTTCAGAATCCTCCTACGGCAGTTAAAGAGCATACAACAACGCTAACTTCAAGAACACCGCATGTCGTTGATTTCAATGATGAAGTCGGCGGGCAGATTGAAATTATGTGGGCGGTTAATGATAATTTGTTTCTAACTTTTAACGGAAGCATAGCATCCCGCCATTACAGTTTTTACGATGCCGATACAAGTTCAAAAATTAAATTTAAAGCAAACGAAAGAAAATTAGATTTCATTCCGTCATTTGACGAATCATTTTCCCCTTACAGGGAATTCAGCGCGGAGTGTGAATATTATTTTTCCGAAAAAGTTTTTTTAAAAGCAGGAGCATATTATCAGTACGCTGTTTTGTATAACGATATATTTCCGGGTGCTTCGGATAAAAAGGCTCTAATAACATTCCCGCTTGAGTTCAGATATAATTTTCCCGGAGGGTACACCTTGAAATTTTTATTCGAGAATCAGTGGGCTGATTACACACTGCGAAATCCCGATGACCAAAAATTTACAAATCATTTTACAGCATTGAGTCTGTCCAAATCCCCCGAGTTCACGATTACACTCAGTTCTGAATTCACATCCGATGAACTTGATATAAGCGGAAAAAAATTCTGGATTGAAGCGGAAGCATCATATAATATAAACAGGTCGAATGTAGTGACCGTATCATACGGTTCCGAGCGCGGCGGACTAAAATGCACGAGCGGAATATGCAGATACGTGAATCCGTTCGACGGATTCAGATTAACCGTTCAGTCAATATTTTAATATGAAAAATATTATAAAATACACATCAATACTTTCTATCGTATTAATGTTCGTCTCCTGCGAGAATAATCTCGATTCTCCCGTCAGTCCAAATCCGGATTTAAAAGCAAACAGCAAAGTAATAGTGGAATTATTCTCGAATGTAATGTGCGTTGCCTGCATACAATCCGCAAATTACTGCGATGATATAAGTTTTTTAAAAGGCATCACAATTAACGATACAAATGTAATTATAATAAACATACACACCTCTCTTTTCCCGGGCGACCCTTTTTACGCTTTCAATCCTCAGATGAACAGGGCGAGAGAAGTTTATTACGGTGCTTTATTCAACCCTATGGGTTTCCTTATGGGAAGTATAATGACGGCACCGTTTTCTCAGGAACAATGGACAAATCAGATTAATCAGCGATTAAACAAAACAAACGATATTACAATTAATCTGAGCAATGTGATTGATACAGTTTCAAAATCAGGGACACTTTTCATACAGGCTGCACAGTTATCGGGCACCACCCAAAGCAATTTAAAATTACACATAGCAATCACAGAAGGTAATTTGTATTACAACTCACCTAACGGAAAGACATTATATCACAACATTCTGCGCCAGATGATAACAAGTTCGGGAGGTGAAGATATTTCTGTTACTCCCGGACAAACATTAAATATCGTTAAAAATTATAATATTGATAATAGAATTATTCCTAATAATTCGCAATTAATAGTTTTCATACAGAATGATTCAACCAAAGAAATACTCGGAGCAGAGAAAGTAAAATTATAGTTTTTTAATCTGCTATTCACAAAATCAGAAATGCGTTATTTCGTTGATTATCGAAATGAAAATGTTTAAATTTAATTATGATACACGGTGCGAAATATTTTATTGTATTATTCTTGCTTTTATTTTTTGCAGCAAGAACTGCACATTGTGCTTTATCTTTTAACTGTTATCAGTTGAATAATAAATTTACTGTTGAAAAATGTAATAAGGGGACTTTAAAAGATAAAAAAGAATATAAAACTACTGAGCAAAAAGTACTTAATTTTATATCCACCGATGAAGCAAATTATCATGAAAATTTATTAAGCAACAAAATATTTACCAACTCTGACTATCTGCCTCACAAAAAATTTATCAATTCTATTTACATCAATTATCTCTCACTATTAATTTAAAAGGATTTTATAATTAATAATTTTTAAACCGGTATTAATTCAATATCCGTTATAAACTAAATTTTTGTAATATGAAAACCTTAAAATCCAAAATATTAATTTTATCCGTTCTTATTATTCTAGTTTTTTTAATAGTAATGTTAACCGGAAAAAGCGGGAATGAAACGGTCAATAATAATTTCAAAAAGTCAGAAACCGCATCAAATACGGGCGTGTGCCCTCCTTTCAATTTATACGATGAAGACGGAAACAAAATTGACCCTGTAAATAATATAAATTCTGATGTCCCTTACTCACCAAAGCAGACTTGCGGAAAATGTCACGATTACGATAAAATAACCAAGGGATTTCATTTCCAGCAGGGTAAAGACGAAAAGCCCACCGAGATAATGTCAAAAAGGTATAAATGGGTTACATCTCCCGGTAATTACGGAGGAAACTGGTGTTCGCCGGCTCCCCTTTACCGTTATCTGGCAAAGAAAAATAATTCAAATGCAAAAGAAATTGATATGACATCTTTTGAATTTGTAACAGCGACCTGCGGTTATTGCCATCCGGGCAGCGGTCCTTTGGAATTTGACCGAGACGGAATCAGATATGACAAAAAAATTAAAGACACGGTTAATAAATTAATATCGGGTGCAGACAACGGATTTGACGGTGATTATTTCAAAGCAAGGTGGGATGAAACGGGTGTTATAGAGGCAGATTGTATGCTGTGTCATTTGCCAGAATATGATTACAAGCACAGGAATGCAATGCTTGACAGTCTTAATTTTAAATGGGCTGCAACTGAAGGTTCGGGACTTGGTAAAATCGATGGCAGTATCAAATCAAAAATTCCGGTAAAAGTAACTTATGATTTGAGTAAATTCGATAAAGAGGGAAAAGTTTCAATGCACCTGGTAAGAGAACCGAGAAACGAAACCTGCCTGAATTGTCATTCAAAGCCCAACTGGAAGAAACGGGGAACGGATTTCAGTCCGAGAAGAGATGTACATCTGGCTGCGGGTATGAAATGCGTTGACTGTCACGGAGCAGGCGAAAATGCACCAAGCGAATTAATCAGAGGAAAAGAAGAGCATCAATTCGGTAAAGGAGATGACCCGTCAGGAAATGTAAGAAATGATTTAGACAACACTGTCCGAACCTGTGAGAATTGTCATATAGAAGGACAGCGAAATGCTCCTATCGCCAAACACAGCTGGCTTCCGCCTTTTCATCTCGATAAAATTGCCTGTGTTACCTGCCATATTCCGACCAAAACATTAAAATCCGCTCTTGTTCAGGTAAGCGACGTATATAATACCGGTCCGAAAATATCTCCCCCTCCGAAAAGAATATGGACTTTCTATGACCCGAACATGAATTACTGGAATCATTACGGTGAACTTAATATGTTTACAGCAAAAGACATTCCGTATAACGAATTCAAACCGACTTTAGCAAGATATAACGGAAAAATCTATCCCGTTAATTCAGTCAACAGCGCCTGGCCCGGTATTTACAAAGAAGGCGAAGAAGGGCTTGACCAGCCGAAGATGAAAGACATATATCAGATGTGGACTTTAAACAGGGAAGATTCGACAAAATATTCTTTACTTTCAGTAATTAAAGATGACAATGGCGATAGGATTCCGGAGGTTAATACACCTGCTGAAATTGATGCGTTTATTAAATCCGTGACTGAACATCTCAAAAATCTCGGATATGATTTAAATGGGAAAGAGGTTGTATGGGTAAATAATGACAGAGTTTATAAAAACGGTCAGGAATTTTTTACAATGGAAAAATTTGAATATGAATCATCCCCTTATGCTTCAGTTTACAAATTCAGTCATAATGTAACATCTTCAAATTCTGCATTGGGAATTAACGGTTGTACTGATTGCCACAGTGACAAGTCGGATTTCTTTTTCGCCGATGTCGTAAAATATCCTTTTGAGGGCAGCAAGGGTGAACCTGTATTAGAAAAACAATTTAATAAAATGGGATATGACGGTACGCCTAAAGTTTACAGCAATGCAGCAAGATATACAGGGATATTTTTTACATGGCTGGCAGTTATTGTACTATTTACATTATTTATACACATCATACTTGATTTTACCACACGTCTGAAATTACGCCGTATCAAAAAGAACGAAATTAAAGAGGAATCTTTAATTGAAAATACGATTCAGAGATTTAATATCCATTATGTTGTACAGCATTTTCTGATTATGATTAGTGTAATTATTCTAATATTATCTGCCGTTTTTCTATGGGGTCTAAGATATTCCGGAGCAGTATGGGCTGCTTCATTGACTGATACACTTGGAGGAGTTGACTTCTGGCGTATTGTTCACAGAATAGGCGCTGTACTGTTAATTTTTATCAGTTTTTATCACATAATTTATTCTTTGTTACATCCTGAAGGAAGACGCGACTTCATATTAATGCTGCCGGGAAAAAAAGATTTTAAGGACTTGATTCATAATCTATTATGGTTTACGGGAAAAAGAAAAGAGGCTCCAAAGTTTGGCCGGTTTTCATATTTCGAAAAATTTGATTACTGGGCAGTTTTCTGGGGATGTGTTATTATGATAGTTTCAGGTCTTGCAATGTGGCTGCCTGAAATAGTTAAACTTATTATTCCTTCGGCATCTCCTGTATTCTTCGAAGTTATGAAAGAAGCACATTCTCACGAAGCAATACTTGCATTACTTGCAATCTTAATCTGGCATATGTATAATGTCCATTTAAGACCGGACAGATTTCCGGGTACACTATTCTGGATGCACGGAAAATTAAGTAAAAGAGAAAACGAAATTGAACATCCGCTTGAAAAAGAAGAAATACTAAAATTTAAAAATAATACTTAAATAAAAAATTAATAAATATAAAATCACAGAAAATGGAAAATAAAAAACCTGGAATTATAGCTTGCTCGGGAGCATCAAATACAGGGGCATACTCTGATTTAGTTGCGAGAAAATTAATGAGTATGGGAAAAGCAAAAATGCTTTGTCTCGCAAGATTCAGTGTTGACGATAAATTTGCAGAAGAACTGAAATCCGAAATCGGAAGATATATCGTGCTAGACGGTTGTCCGATTAACTGCGCCGAAATAATTATGAAAAAAGCAGGTATAGATGATTTAATTCACATTAATACTACAGATTTTGATATCATAAAAGCCAAAACTCCTGTAACAGAGGAAAAAGTAAATGAAATTGTTGAGCATATATTAGAAACATCAAGATGAATTTTATTAATAAAATATTTAATTTATAATAAATAGTGCAGATAATAATACTAAAAAATGTGATATGAAAAATATTTTATTTTGATTGAAAGGAAATATGGAAAAATTAAAAATTGAGTTTCAATATTTTGAAGGATGCCCGAATCACGAGAAATTGCATAATAATCTTTTAGAGGCAGTAAAAGAATTTGAAGATAAGATTGATATTAAATATATTTTAATAGATAATGATGAAACAGCCAGAAGTATAGGATTCAGAGGTTCTCCTAAATTATTGATAAACGGCGAAGATATCGAAGGGATGACGCCACAAACAGAACCTTCGCTAAGTTGCAGATTTTATAAGTCAGGCATTCCCTCCCCCGACACAATAAGGATGAAACTATTAAACATTTTAAAAGAAAATGTATAAAGAATTAAAATTCATTCTTTTATTTATATTGATATTTGCCGGATATGAGTCAATAATGTCACAAAGTAAAAACGCGAATATATTTTCCATTGACGGTAATATCCGTTACAGATTTGAAAAATGGGAAGGGAAGAATGCACTTAATTACGGTGATGATAGTCCGGAAGCACTTGGTAAAATTAATGATAATATTTTATTACAGAGAATTATTTTAGGTCTAAATTATAAACCAAAAGAAAATATTGAACTAGATTTTCATCTTCAGGATTCAAGGGCATTCGGGTGGTCACTAAGAAATTCTTTAGAACCTGATGCGTATAAAATCAGAAAAAAAGGGATATCACATCCTTATTATATTATGAATCCGAATGAGGTATTTTTTGAAATTTACGATTTTAATATTCATCTGAGAAATATATTTAAAAACATTTCAATAAAATTCGGAAGACAGAAAATAAATACTGCAGATAACAGAATATTTGGTCCGGGAGAATGGGGAAATTCGGGAAGGTACACCTGGGATGCTATCAAATTTACATATTCTTCAGACAAGTTTTCTCTAGATGCTTTTACCGGCGGTACAAGAGTAAATTATCCTTACAGAACCACTTTACCATTCACTTATAATGAATATTACGGACTTGGTACTTACGGAATTTATAAAATTGATAAAGATTTCACACTCGAACCATACCTTGCAAGAAAGCAGCAAGGCAGTGCCGATTACATCAAAGACCAGAGCATAAACCGTAACTGGCTTGGATTAAGAATAGCACACAACAATTTTCACAACATTTTGGGAGAAGTAAACTACGCACGAGAATTCGGTCGAGAAAACGGAAAAGATATTTCTGTTTACGGATTTTTTATGAAACTCGGATATGGCTTCGAACTTTTACATAGCAAAGCGAACATAAGTTTACGATATACTTACGCAAGCGGCGGACGAAAAAGTGATGATGTAATAAGAAGTTTCGACCCTGTTTTCGGTTCTGCAGATAAATATTACGGCTGGCTTAATATTGTGAAATGGAGCAATATTGACGACCGTGAAATTGTATTTGAAGCATTTTATAAAAAAAATCTATGGCTTGAAATTAAATATAATCAGTTCAGAATCCCCTCTCCTGAAGACGCTGTTATTAACGGCACTCTGAAATTAAAGCCCGGCGAAAATTATCTCGGCGAGGAATATGACTTACACGCAAGGTACAATGACGAAATATACGGATTTGCATTAACATTCGGATATTTCAACCCTAAAGAAGTTCAGGAAATAAACGGAAAACCTGCAAGGGGGGCATTCATTTTTTCTTTGCAGGTTTTATATAACTTTAATTTTTTTATTTTCTGAAGAAATAAAAACCCCTCTTAAAAAATTTAAGAGAGGTTCTTACAATAACTAAATCACCCAGTCGGGTATAAATTATAAAAATTACAGAAAAGTATAATAGAATGTCAATTGCGGTGTCACCGACGCATCAAATTTTCTTCCGTCAGGCAATGATTCATAGGTTTCAATAAATACATTCGGACTGATTGTTACTTTCTCGTTCGGTTTGTAACACAGGCTGAAGATAAAAAAATTTCTACTGTCGCCTTTTACATCGGAGTTCATATTCGGATCGAAATAATCGTACCTGCCTAATGCATAAAAATTATCAAGGAAATAATAGGAGGCAAATGCGGAAATCCCGAGTGCATTTTTATCTTTGATTTCCGTTCCGCTGAACATTCCGTTTTGAGTCCGGTTTAAAAATGATTCAACACCGATACTGAATTTATTTTTTTCTTTGTATCCCGCAAAAAATGCGTACGTTAAACTGTTGTTGCTTAATGTTGCTTTCGGATTTGTAATACTGTTCGGGTCATTTATATCCGGTCTGGATTTAAGGTCTGCGTACAATGTCATCGTAAAATTTTTAACAGGAGTTATCTGAATATGAGCATAATATCTTTTGTACTTGTCCATTTCCGGTTTATTGCCCGAGCCGTCACCAAACATTACACGGTATCTGAAAAGTCCGTCTTTATCAATTTTTCCTTTAAGTGAAATTCCGATATCCCGTGACGATACAAATCCTCTTAAATCCAGAATTGTCTTCTCGAGGAATCTGCCTCCCCAGACACTTTCCGATACTTCGAACGCGGGCGGCGGCTGAATACCGACTGTTAAATCACTCCCTGAAAAAATATTTTTCCAGGTCAGATAAGCATCTTTCACAAACACGCCTATTTTACCGTCGCTTGTGTTTGCTACCTGGTCTGCCTCCAGTCTGAATCTCGTTGTAAATTTTTCGGAGATGTCATAATCGTAATTGAAACTGATTCTTCTGAAACGAACTCCGTTTAAATCCTTTGCACCTCCGTTAACTGCATTAGACAGAGATGCTATTCCCGTATCACGAAGAGCGTTGTAAAATAAATCTCCGAATACCTGCCCGGATATTCTGCCCTTGTTGATTTCTTCCTGCGATAATAACTGATTCGATAAAAACAAAACAAAAACTAAAGCAAAAATAATTTTTTTCATATTTTTCTGTTTAATTAATTTGTTAAATTTCCATAAATTATATTAAGAAATTGTAAAGTTAAAGTAAATTAATGATTATAATTTTAAAGAAAACAATATTATTTTAAAGTAATCTATAACAAATTATTAAGGAGATTAAATTATATTGATTGTTTTTCCGTAATGTCTTAAAATTAGGTTTGGATGTTTGGGTGATTGGGTGATTGGATGATTGGATGATTGGATGATTGGATGATTGGATAATTGGGTGTTTGGATGATTGGGTGATTGGGTGTTTGGATGATTGGGTGATTGGGTGATTGGGTGATTGGGTGTTTGGATGATTGGGTGATTGGGTGTTTGATTTATAAATAAACAAATTGTAAATGCAAAACAAAATAAAAATATACGGAGTACTCGAGGAAGACGCATATAAACAAATAGTGATGTGTGCGGAAAAGGGAGATTACGGCGTTCTGTGTGCCGACCATCACATCGGATACAGCATGCCGATTGGCGGTGCGGTTGCTTACAGAGATTACATCAGTCCGTCAGGTGTGGGTTTCGATATTGCCTGCGGGAATAAAGCGGTTATGACTGACCTGAGTTCAGATGATATAGAGATAAAAAAAGTTATGGATGAAATCGTCAGGCAAATCGGATTCGGGCTCGGCAGACCGAATCCGAAGCCAATAGACCACCCTGTTCTTGAAAAAATTGCAAAAACTGATTTGAAATATATCCGCAAGATGCACCCGCTTGCACAGGAGCAACTCGGCACTGTCGGCAGCGGGAATCACTACGTTGATTTATTTAAAGACGAAAACGGAAGATTATGGGTAGGTGTTCATTTCGGTTCACGCGGTTTCGGACATAAGACTGCAATGGGATTTCTCGCACTTGCAAGGAATATGAACTTCGAAGACAAACCCAAAGATGCAAATAATATGTTCTCTCTCCCGACATTGTTAAAAGTTAATTCGGAACTCGGGCAGGATTATATTCACGCAATGAATCTTGCGGGAGAATATGCTTATGCAGGCAGGGATGCAGTCGTGAAAAAAGTTCTTGAAATACTCGGTGCAAAATCTGTTTTCGAAGTTCACAATCATCATAACTTTGCCTGGCAGGAAAAACATTTCGGAGAAACTTACTGGGTAATAAGGAAAGGATGCACACCTGCATTCCCTGAACAGTTGTCCTTCATCGGTTCCACAATGGCAGATGAATCGGTAATTGTTCAGGGAATAGATTCGAAAGAATCGAGAGAGTCACTGTATTCAACTGTTCACGGTGCGGGACGCGTCATGTCAAGAATGAAAGCCGCAGGCAGAATGAAATGGAAAAGAGGAAAGCGGGGTGAGCATTATCCAGTCAGGATTTCAGGCGGTTTAATCAATTTTAAAGAAGTTCGGAAAATGATGGCGTCGAAAAATATTGAACTGCGGGGCGGGGGTGCGGATGAATCTCCCGACTGCTATAAGAGACTCGATGATGTTCTGAAATATCACAAAGACACGCTCAAGATTCTCCACAGACTAAAACCTATCGGTGTCGCAATGGCGGGTGAGGATGTGTATGACCCGTACAAGGATTAATGTTAAATGTTAAATGTTAAATGTTAAATGTTAAATGTTAAATGTTAAATGTTCGATGTTAAATGTTCGATGTTAAATGTTAAATGTTAAATGTTAAATGTTAAATGTTAAATGTTAAATGTTAAAT
>JAFGII010000065.1 GCA_016929695.1 Ignavibacteria bacterium | reverse complement strand
TACTTACAGAAAGGGATGAACAAAACAACATCGTTACCTCAAATAAACAACTGTTTTTATTTAACTAACAACTGGACAGTAGTGAAATGAAATATTTAATAATTTTGTTTTTAATTATTAGTTTTACTCTTGGGACATTCGCAGAAGAGAAAGGGAGAGTCTTAAGTCCGCCGCCACTTCAATATGTTTACTTTTCATCAGGAAATATGTGCAATTATTTTCTGAATTCGGGAATATTCAACTATGATCCAAGGACACAAAATACACCGGGTTTATACTGGCATTGCGAACCATTTGAATATTATTGTCTTACCGCAGGTTTTAACGCTGCCTGTAAAATTGACAATTTGCTCGGAATGTTTGCCTGCTCTTACAAAGGTGAACTCACTCCGGGATTTGTCAATGATTCAATGCCGCAAACAAATAGAGACTTCAAAATATATCTTGTAAAATTCAATGATAACGAATTCAACAATCCGGATTATGCTAACTGGTATAAAATGGTTCCTTACAATGCGCCATATAATGATGTTAATAACAATTGTGTTTTCGATATAGGTATTGACAAACCCGGAGTTAAAGGTGCTTACAGAACTTTGTTTATAACATATACCGATGCGTTTACTGATGCTAAATCAGTGGGTGAAGGATTTGGCGGCGGTGTGTACCATCCTCTTCTATATGCCGAAATCCATTTTACAAACTGGGCTTATGAAATTCCGGTTCTTGCCGATGTTCAGTTTCTAAAATATGAAATAATTAATAAAGGAAAGAAGAACTGGAATCAGGCATATTTCGGTATGTTTGCCGACCCTGAAATTTGCTGGTATAACAGGGATTATATTGGTTGTGATACTGTACGGAATCTTGGTTTCGCATACAGCGGTGATACAAATGTTTTCGGCGCTTAAGGAATTCAGGTTTTACAGGGACCGGTAAACAAAACAACGGGCGATACGTTGTATATGACATCATTCACACGAACACGTATGCCGGGCGGCGGTTGCGAAGGTGAAGCAAGCGGCGAACCGGGCGGAGCATATAATTATATGAGAGGATTTAAAAAAGACGGGACTTCGTATCTTGACCCGAGTATCATCCCGCCGAGAAAAACAAAATTTATCTTCAGCGGTGACCCTGAGACAAATGACGGTTGGACTCGAAATAAAGGTTACATATATAATTGTAACGGTGCTGATACGGGAACAATTTATCCCGTTTATCCCCACGATGCCCAGTTTATGATTGGAATGGGAGCAGATAATCTGACAATAACGCCCGGAGATACTCAAAGATTGTATTTAACACAAATGATAAGAAAAGGATTTACAAATGAAAATTCCGTTACTAAATTAAAACAGTATGCGGATAAAATAAAAATTATCTTTAAAAATTATATTCAGAAAGACCTTGAGATAAATTGCTCAGATATAGGTATTATTGCACCCGAGAATTATTATTTGTCTCAGAATTATCCAAATCCGTTTAATGCGTCCACTACTATTCGGTTTGATATTCCAAGATTTTCAAGTGTAAAATTATACATATATGATATAAGAGGCAGGGAAGTAAGCAAACCTGTTAACGGAAATTTCAATCCCGGGTATTATACAATAAAATATGATGCATCTAAACTCCCTTCAGGTATATACTTTTACCGGCTTGAAGTTATTGATACAGAGACAAGCAGTAAGGTATATGTAAGCAGTGCCAGGAAAATGGCAGTTGTGAAATAACAAATATCAATAATAAATAAGAATTGTAAAAAAACATCTGAATATTAGATTTGAACAATTTATTAACTTGATATTTGTTACCTAATTAGGTAACATTGTATGAATTTATATATGAAAAGAAAGATTATATTTTTCGGTGATTATTTCTTTAGTTTATATAATAAACAAACTCAACAGATAAAAGATAAAATTAACCGGACTTTAGGATTAGTCAGCGAAATGGAAATCGTTCCCGTGAAATTTTTAAAACATCTCGAAGGAACTGATATATATGAAATCAGGGTAAGATGCGGTAAGAATATTTTCAGGATATTTTGTTTCTTTGATAAAGAAAATCTTGTTATTATTCTTAATGGTTTTCAGAAAAAGTCACAAAAGACTCCTTCCAATGAAATCTTAAAAGCGTTAAAATTAAAGAAAAAGTATTATGAAGAACAGAAAAACTAAAATAAGAACTTTTGAACAACATATAGAAAAAGAGTATGGTAAAAAAGGTTCATCAAAAAGAGATAAATTTGAATCGGAATATGAATCATTTAAACTCGGAGTGATGATACAGGAATTAAGGAAGAGTAAAAAAATTACACAGGAACAACTCGCAAAAAAATGCGGAACAACAAAAAATTATATTTCAAGAATTGAAAATGATGCTTCAGATATCAGACTCTCTACTTTAATAAGAATCATTCAAAAAGGTTTTAACGGTATTTTAAAATTAAGTGTTGTTAACAATGAGCGGAAAAAAGAAAATGATTTTTTGGATAAATTATCGGGTATTCAGAAAAAAGAAATTAATTCAGCATTTAAAAAAAGTCAGGTAGCCGAAAAATTAATTAATTATTCGTCTGACTGATTAAGGTAACTGATACTTTGAATTGTGTCTCCTGTCTCCCGTCTCCTGTCTTCTGTCTCCTGTTTTCTGATTCCTGACTCCTGAATTATTTCCCCTCATTTTATCATTTAAATTTCATATTTTTGAAGTATGCTGAAACCGAAATCAATTCATATCTTATAAAATCAAATTAAAATTTATGGCTATTAAAATCACAGGAAAAGGTTTAAAAATCGAAGATGTTTATAAAGTTGCCGTTGAAGGGGAAAAAGTAGAATTACATCCCGAGGCAATTGAAAGAATCAACAAATGCAGGGGATTCGTAGAAAAACGGATTATTGCAAAAGAAATTATGTATGGAGTCAATACAGGGATTGGGGAATTTTCTGAAGTAGTATTGAATGACGAACAGGTCAAAGATTTCCAGAAGTATTTAATTTACAATCATTCTGCAGGAATAGGCGAGCCTGCTCCGATTGAGCACGTACGGGCGGCAATGCTTTCCCGTATTAACGTTCACGCAAACGGATATTCCGCCTGCAGACCGGAAATAACACAGACATTTGTTGATATGCTGAATAAAGGAGTAACTCCCGTTGTATGCGTTAAAGGCAGTGTGGGTGCGTGCGGAGACCTTGCGCCGATGAGCCAGATTGCATTGCTGTTGATGGGTGAGGGAGAAGCATTTTACAAAGGTGAAAGAATGCCCGGCAAAGATGCTCTGGAAAAAGCAGGTATTCCAATTCCCGGACTTAAAGCGAGAGACGGTCTCGCGGCAATTAACGGAAGCAATTTGATTACGGGCATCGGATGTATCGAATTATATGAAGCGGAGAGATTTCTGAAACAGGCGGAAGTTGCCTGTGCGATGACGCTCGAGGCACTAATGGCGAATATGAAACCTTATGACACGAGACTGCATACACTGCGGGGATTCAGAGGTGCAATTACTTCAGCGGAAAATATAAAAAGAGTGATTGAAGGTTCGGATTTACTCGGAAAAGTGAAAACAAAGGTTCAGGATGCATATTCAATGCGCTCAACTCCGCAGGTAATCGGTGCGGCGAGAGACCAGATGAGATGGACAAGGGAGCAGATTGAAATTGAATTGAACGGAGTCGGTGACAATCCGATATTCCTTGCTGATGATGAAGTGGTACTGACAGGTGCAAACTTCCAGGGCTCACCAATCAGCGTTCCGCTTGATATGCTCGGTGCTGCGATTACAATGGTATGCGTTATTTCGGAAAGAAGACTGAACAGATTACTTAATCCTGCACTAAGTGTAGGACTGCCTGCATTCCTGACAAAAGGTGCCGGAATGTTTTCAGGACATATGCTGAGCCAATACACTGCGGATATGTTAATCGTTGAGCAGAGGATTCTCTCAATGCCCGCATCCATTCAATCTATTCCCGCAGCGGCTGACCAGGAAGACTTTGTCAGTATGGGAATGAATACCGCACTTAAAACAAGGCAGATTCTTGATAATGCATACGGAGTTCTCGGAATTGAATTCATTGCTGCTGCACAGGCGATAGATTTCAGGGAATATAACGTAGGCAAGGGAACAAAAGCTGCGCATAAGTCAGTACGCGAAGTGGTCGAGCATCTTGAAGTTGACAGACCTTTGTATCCCGACCATAACAATATGATGAAAGCGGTTAAGGAACTGAAAATGCTTAATGCAGTCGAAAAAGAAATCGGCGAACTGAAGATATATTAATTCGTTAAATATATTTTTTATATTTCACCACTGAGCTCTCTAAGTACAGAAAGAAAAAAAAATCTTTGTGCTCTAAGAGGTCTTAGTAGTGAGAAAACAACCTTAAAAATGAAAACAAAAAATATTTTACTTGCTCTGTTAATTCTGCCGGTTTTATTTACGGGATATAGTTATGAACCGCAAAATGACTTTGAATATTTCTATGAGTTATACAAGAAAAAGGATATTTTCAGGTTAAAAACGCTTGTTAATCAGGAAAAAGAAAATCTTGAACACTGGCAGTCTTATGTAATTACCTGTTTTGTTGCTTCGGCGCTCGGTAAATATCAGATTTCAAATAATCTTATAAAGGAACTTACAGAACAGTATTCGGCAATTGTTCCTGATTCAATAATGGCACAGGTTTATCTTACCAAGTCCAATAATGATGTTAAAACGGGAAATTACAGGGATGCATACGAGTCAAGTAAAATAATAGTTGATAAATTCAGTAACGGTTTAGACGAAACAACATTAGAAGACGTAAAGAATTCAATGATAATATGGGAAGCAATTTCAGGTATCCCGAAAATGAATTTAAAAAACAGGAAAGGTACAAAAATCCAGATGAAACTCGATATGGCAGGATTATATAATGTACCTGTACGCGTGAACACATCTGTTTTTGATTTCGTATTTGATACAGGTGCAAATATCTCGACAATCACACAATCCAATGCGGAAAAATCGGAAGTTGATATTCTGGGACCTGAATTTGACGTCGGAACTTCGACAGGGGATAAGGTTAAGTCAAAAATCGGAATTGCAAAAAAATTTCAACTTGGTGAATTGATTTTTGAAAATGTAATATTTATCGTAATACCTGATGCAGCACTGGAATTCGGTGGCGGTGTGTATAAAATATCCGGAATAGTCGGTTTTCCCGTAATGCAGGAGATGAAAGAAATCAGAATTAACAAAATGTATGAACTGATAATTCCGGACGAGAAAATAACGATTTCAAATCCGAATTTATTTTTTGATGAGTTCACGCCGGTAGTTCAGGGTTTTATTGATAATGATACTCTGAACTTATTGTTTGATTCGGGGGCGAGAAATTCATCTTTGTATGAACCGTATTATCAGATGCACAGAAAGGAAATAGAGGAAAATTACGATTTTAAAATTATAAAAATTCAGGGTGCAGGAACGGAAAAAGAAATCAAAGCATATCAAATAGGTGAAAAAGAAATACGAATTTACAATAAATCTGCTTTCATAAAGAAACTGGATGTATATACAGAGCCGTTAAAAGAAGACGACAACAGTTATGCAGGGAAAATAGGAAGGGATTATATGGGGGAATTTGACGAGGTAATAATTAATTTTGAACATCCGGCGCTTATTTTAAGATAAAAAAACGTTCCCAAGCCGGAGTCCCGAGGTTTCGGGATAAACTTTTGGAACGAGTAGATTTTTTTGAACATCCGGCGCTTATTTTGAAATAAAAAAAGGTTACTACGCCGGAGCGTAGTAACCAGATTTTAGGATCCAAACTTTCTACTTGTCACTTTCTACTTGTCACTTTCTACTTGTCACTTTCTACTTGTCACTTTCTACTTGTCACTTTCTACTTGTCACT